>CAZIHB010000033.1:0-11008 GCA_964538535.1 uncultured Hyphomicrobiales bacterium
ACCATCAGGCCGCCGAGTTCTTTATAATTGCCGAGCGGGGTTGACCAGCGCAGTTTTCTCTTTTCTTTCTCGTTCGGCACGTAGTATCGGTCATCTGTTTCAAAATTGATGATCTGCCCTTTATCGTTGAAATAAAAGGTGCCGGAAGCTGAAAGTCCATGATCCCTGATCACGGCCCGGGCAGTCAGGCTGTCAACGGGCTGCCACTCCACGCATGGGCTGAGCAGGGACGTGGGGCAGAGAATCATATCATTCAGGAATGTGACGAGCTCGCCGATATCCATCTCCGGGCCCTTCACGTCGGCCACGCTGATCATCGAGAAGAGGCTTATGAACATATTCCCCTTGCCCTCCTCGTAAAGATCCCTGCCGGAAACCGGGAGGAAGCCGTTCATCCTGCCCTTTATGAAGAATGTCCGCGCGGGATTGCCGAAGAAATTATACTGCTCTGTCTCGACCTTCATCCAGCCGGCATCACGCTTCATCTTGAAGAGGCCGGAGAATCCGAAATGAAGGACGCGAGCCCGTGGCCTGCCAATTGCGCCGGAGTAGCGCAAGTATCGCCTGACCGGCTCTGGAAGCCGGCGCGTCTCGGCCTCCGTGATGATTTCTGAAGTGCCCGGCACAGCCTGCCCGTGCTTCTTCACGTCTTTATCGAACAAGCGGCGGGGTGTGTTGCATGACTGGAACATAGCGGCCACCACGAATAGGGATAAAATTACTATACTTCTTTTGAACATGCCGTCCCTGAATTTTATTGAATAACAAACTATCCCATATACGGTATAATCATGATTAAGTTATCCTCTTGAATTCAATTTCAGGCATTTTCCACGGGTGCCGGCGCGGCAGCCGGGATTTTATCGTGCTGCAGGGCCACGGCGGACCGTGGCCCGAGCAAGCATTTATTTTGATGATAATGTGAAAGCTGCCGCAGCAGAATGATATTTCGAATTATCACAATTTCTTAGCGAAAACGGACGTGGATGCCTGGGCCGTCGGGGCAACGATCACGTCGTGAATATCCACGTGCGGCGGCCTCGTTGCGGCGAAGAGCGCTATATCGGCTATATCATCCGGCCCGAGCGGCTTAAAGCCCTTGTAAACATTGTCGGCGGACTGCTTGTCGCCATGGAAGCGCACGAGCGAGAATTCCGTCTCGACAGCGCCCGGATCGATGCTTGTCACTCTGATCCCGGAGCCGTTCAGGTCGAGGAGCATTCCCTTCGATATGGCCTTCACGGCGTGCTTCGTGCCGCAATAGACGTTGCCGCCCACATATACCTCGTGCCCGGCGATCGAACCGATATTGATAACCATGCCGCTCTGCCTTTCCACCATGCCGGGGAGCACGACGCGCGACACGTAGAGCAGCCCCTTGATGTTAGTGTCTATCATCTGGTCCCAGTTCGAGAGCACACCATCCTGTATCTTCTCTACGCCGCTTGCCAGGCCGGCGTTGTTGATCAGGATATCGATGTTCTTCCACTCGCCGGGGAGCCCCCTGAGTGCTTTTTCCACCTCGTCATTGTCCCTGACGTCGCAGGCGAGCGGCAGAATTTTTATCCCGTGCTGCCTTGCGAGCTCGGCGGCGAGTTCTTTGATTCTGTCGCTTCTTCTTGCAAGCAGTATCAGGTTCGAGCCTTCCGCGGCGAAGTATTTCGCGCACGACATTCCTATTCCCGACGACGCGCCGGTTATCAGCGTGATCTTTCCTTCAAGCTTCATTTTATTTCCCCAAATTTCCTTCAATAAGTTAGATCAAAAGGCCATTGGCCTTTAGTTTACAAATTAATAAATATAATTTATCTAAAAAATTCCTCCTTACGCTAAATGCTGCTAAAATAAATAATAATTTAAATCGGACAACTCCAATATGTATGAGTAAGTATCACGAGCGGAGTCACTCATGAAAGTAAAGGACGTCCTCAGGAAAAAAGGGCCCCAGGTCTTCACCATCGGCACTGATCTGCTCGTTGCCGACGCGCTTGACCTGATGGTGAAAAACAGGATCGGTGCGTTGCTCGTGCTGGATTATAACGGGAAAATTGCCGGGATAATCTCCGAGCGCGACTTGCTCCGCCTGGCGAATTCCAGCCCCGAGAATTTCCGCTTCTTCCACATGGCCGAGGTGATGACTGAAAGGGTAATTTATGCCGAGGCCGAAGACGATATCGAATACGTCGAATCGATAATGACAGAGAACAGGATCCGCCACGTGCCGATCATGCACAATAAGATCCTCGTAGGCATTCTATCAATCGGCGACGTGGTGAAGAGCCAGCTGAGCGACAAGAAATACGAGAATAAATACATGATCGATTATATCAGCGGCTCAGCCTGAAAATGCCGTTGGCATAAAATGCCGGCCTGACGTCAGCGCCGATTTATCGGCAGCACCGGGCGGGCGGCGCGCGAAATCCATTAAATTGTATAATATCAGATGGGGAATATATGGGCGAAATTACTGAAAGCAAAGAATGGCAGCACCTTAAGAAACACAGGGACGAGATTGCAGGCATTAATCTGAGGGACTTATTCGCGGCAGACCCCAAAAGGTTCAGCCGCTACTCCGTGAAATTCGGCGACATTCTGCTCGATTATTCCAAGAATTTCGTCACTCAATCGACGATCCCCCTGCTGAACAGCCTGGCGGACCGCTGTGAGCTGACCGAGAAAATTAACGCCATGTTCAACGGGAGAAAGATAAACTTCACGGAGAGCAGGGCAGTGCTTCACACCGCGTTGAGGGACATGAGCGGCCGCGAGATTATCGTGGACCGGGTGAACATCTCCCCGCTTGTACGCGGAGTGCAGGAACGGATGAAGACGTTCGTTAAATCCGTTCATTCCGGGGACTGGCTCTCTTCCACCGGGCAGCGCTTCACCGATGCCGTGAACATTGGGATCGGCGGCTCCGACCTCGGCCCCGCCATGGTCTGCACTGCGCTGCAGCCATACGCCCGGAGGGGGATCAACCTCCATTTCGTTTCCAACGTGGATGCCGCGGACATCGTGGAGACATTAAAAGTGCTCAATCCCGACACCACGCTCTTCATTATTGCATCAAAAACGTTCACCACGCAGGAGACCCTTGCCAACGCCCGCACGGCAAGGGAATGGTTCCTCAGTGGCAGCGGCAGAACCATAAAAGACGTGGCACGCCATTTCGTGGCCCTCTCGACCAATGCACCGGCATGTGCCGATTTCGGCATTCCCAAAGAAAATATGTTCGAATTCTGGGACTGGGTGGGGGGCAGATACTCACTTTGGTCGGCCATCGGGCTCTCCATTGCGCTCAGCTGCGGCTGGGATGCCTTCGAGGATCTGCTTCAGGGCGGTTTCGAGATGGACGAGCACTTCCGCTCGGCCCCGTTCGAGGAGAACATGCCCGTGATCCTCGGGCTGCTTACGGTCTGGTACGTTAACTTTTTCGGCACTTCATCCCATGCCGTCATCCCCTACGACAGCTATCTCGAAAAGTTTCCCGCCTTCCTGCAGCAGCTTGACATGGAAAGCAACGGGAAAAGAACCGACGCCGCCGGCAATTTCACGGACTATGCCACCGGGCCGGTCGTTTGGGGCACAACCGGCACCAATGCCCAGCACTCCTACTTCCAGCTCCTGCACCAGAGCAACAGGATGATACCTGCCGATTTCCTCGCGCCCGCCATAAGCCACAATCCCATTGGAAAGCATCACGCCATGCTGCTCTCCAATTTCTTCGCCCAGACGGAGGCGCTTATGCGGGGCAAGACGAGGGAAGAGGTGCTCGCCGAGCTGGAAGCCGCGGGAACGAGCCCGGAGAAAATTGAGCTGCTGCTGCCGCATAAAATTTTTCCCGGCAACAAGCCCTCGAACAGCATCATGTATAAAAAACTGACTCCGAAAACGCTTGGCTCGCTGATAGCGCTCTACGAGCATAAAGTGTTCGTCTGCGGCGCGATATGGAATATCAACTCCTTCGACCAGTGGGGGGTGGAGCTTGGCAAGCAGCTCGCGGGAAAAATACTGCCCGAGCTGGAGACGCCCGGACCGGTGGAAACGCACGATTCTTCGACGAACGGGCTGATTAATTTCTACAAGTCATCTATAGAAAATTGAACCCGGCACGGGGCCGGATTCTTTTTGTCATATAACCGGAGAGTGGGAGAATGTCCAAAGATAAGCAAAAACTAACGACTGCCTCGGGCAGGCCATACTCCGAGAACGAGGACAGCATGTCCGCAGGCCGGCGTGGGCCTCTGCTGCTGCAGGACTACTACCTTCACGAGAAGCTGGCGCATTTCAACCGTGAACGGATACCCGAGAGGGTGGTTCACGCGAAGGGTTCCGGAGCGTTTGGCACGTTTACCGTGACGAATGACATAACAAAATACACGAAAGCCGAAATTTTCAGCAGGATCGGCAACTCTTGCCGTGTGCTGGCAAGATTCTCAACCGTCGGCGGGGAGCGCGGCAGCGCCGACACCGAGCGCGACCCAAGGGGCTTCGCCGTCAAATTCTACACCAGGGAAGGGAACTGGGACCTTGTGGGCAATAACACGCCCGTGTTTTTCATTAAGGACCCGAAGAAATTTCCCGATTTCATACACACCCAGAAGCGCGATCCGAGGACCAATCTGAAAAGCCCCGCAATGATGTGGGATTTCTTCAGCCTCAACCCGGAAAGCCTGCACCAGGTGATGATTCTTTTCAGCGACAGGGGCACGCCCGATGGCTATCGCTTCATGAATGGTTACGGCAGCCATACCTTCTCGATGATAAATTATAATAACGAGCTGACCTGGGTGAAATTCCATTTCAAGACGCTGCAGGGCAACAGGGCATTGCAGGCGGACAGGGCCGAGATGCTGAAAGGCGTTGACCCCGACTACGCGCAGAGAGACCTCGTCTCGGCGATCGAGCGTGGAGAATTCCCGGGCTGGGCGCTGAAAATACAGGTGATGACTCAGGACCAGGCAAAGAAATTCAGGTTCAACCCGTTCGACGTCACCAAGGTGTGGCCCCACGGGGAATACCCCCTGATAGATGCCGGCAGGCTTGAACTTAACGAGCTGCCCGCGAATTATTTCGCGGACGTGGAGCAGGCTGCATTCGCGCCGGCCCACACTGTGAGCGGCCTGGGGCTCTCGCCCGACAAGATGCTGCAGGGCAGAATTCTTGCTTATCCCGACGCGCAGCGCTACAGACTCGGCGCAAACTATGAGCAGATACCCGTCAACAGGCCGGTGAATGAAGTTCACAACCACGAGAGGGACGGCTTGATGAACGTGAACGGCAACGGGGGCCGCTCCGCCAATTATTTCCCGAACAGCTTCGACTCCGTCGAGGCCGACAATAAATACAAAGAGTCCGCATTGCAGCTCGACGAGAACACAGCCGACTACTTCAACCGCAACGAGAACGACGACGACCACTACACTCAGCCCGGGAACCTGTTCAGAAGAGTGATGAACGACCGCGAGCGCAGCAGCACCACGGCGAATATCATTCACTCCATGCGCGGAATTGCCGGGGAAAAGAGGGATGAGATCATCTTCCGGCAGCTGACTCATTTCTATAAAGTCGATAAAGAGATGACGATGAATATAGCCCGCGGCCTGGAATTCAAATTCATGCCGTGAGGGCCGGGATAAAACTATTTGGCAGAGCATCGGCAGGCACCGGGCTCTGCCTTATTATTAATTCGGCATAACTGATATTTCAGGCCTCGTCCTTCATCTCCTTCAGCTTTTCATATACTTCAAGCACATCCTCGAAGTGCCACCCCGAGAACTCGAAAAACTTGGAACTGAACTGCCTGACCGGCTTGCCGTCGGTGCCCGTCAGTGTGAAGCCCGTCAGAGAGTCCCTGAATGTGCCGCTCGTGAAGAACTCTGCATTCAGCGAGGAAAACGGGAAATACTTTATCTCGGGGCGCGCCCACTCGAAGTATTCCACGCGGATGCCGCCGCCGTCGCGCGTAATTTTTGATATGTGATGCTTCATGCCCGAAACGTATCTGAGCATGAGCAGCAACAAGATGCCGCCGAATATGGCCGGTATTGAAATATTAATTTCATCCTTTAGGAAATATATTGACAAGAAAATCGAGAGCATCATCAAAACCGGAACAACAAGCACTACCCTTACTATCCTCGCAGTCGGGTTACCGATTTTTTTCTCAGCAATAATTTCAATCACAGCTCACCCCGCCGAATTATTATTTTCTGCAAATATAATTATTTGGCGGCGCAGGGCAATAACATGCAACAATAAATTTTACGAAGCCAAACTGCTTAGCGGCCGGCTGACGCCCGTAGCTGCTTCAGCTCTCCAAGCTTGTCGTTCAGCTCTTGCTCAACTTTTTGTAATTCCACCAATGCAACATCCTTCATTGTGTAGTCCGCGCAGCAGAAAAAATTATGTTTCCCGGCATAGACCTTGTTCAAAAATGCAATTTCTTTATTTAATTCGTCAATTCTGGTGCGTGCCACAGCACGCTCATAATCATTTTCCATGATTTGTTCCATATATAAAAAATACTTTACTTTTCGTTTCAATACAAAAGGCGTTCCGACATCATTATTATTGTCTCCGCTCTCTGATCCAGATTCTTCGGCTATTCTGAATCTGCTCTTTCACAATATATCAAATTTATTGTTTTGATACAACACGGGCCTGACGATTTTCTATTTGATTGCAGCGCATTAATTTTATTTTCTTTTTATACCGGGTGCACAGTATATAAAACAAGCAGCATGCGAAAAAAAAATCCGCCCTTGATCACGGGGCGGATTTTCAATAAACGCTGCGGCCTGCTATTTCATAATCATCACGCAGGTGCCGGCCACGCTTCCGCCATTCTCCACGGCCAGGCGGTAAGCTCCCGCGGGCACGTCTTTCATGTTTACTTCAATGCTGCTTACCATATCCGTGGGCAAGGCCTCGCTGCGCTCGTAAACCTGCCCGCCAAGCGTGTTGAATATTCGCACTCTCGTCTCGCCCGCCGAGCGCGGGGCATACTCGAACCTGAAGCTGCCCTGTGCAGGGTTGGGATATATTTTCAGCCCGGCTGACGCCGCGGCGCCCGCGACTTCAACCCCCGTGAAATCAGAGACATCCTCGACGTACAGATTGCACAGTTTATCAGTATAGTACAGTGTCTTGTTATCATTTGAAAGCGATGCCGCGCAATAATTATTGGCAAGCCGATCATAATATTGTTCAGATTCATATCTTACAGGGCGAACGGGGTTGTCTGTCGATACTTTTTTATACGTCATGTTCGATAAATCGACCATGTAATTGCAATTTTTCGAAGTGCAGATAAGATATCTTTCATTGCCGCCGAGTGGCTGCAGCATTATATTGTCTGTTTGAAAATCCAGGGAATAGCGAGGATTGTCAAAAGGCTTCGCTGCAGTCAGGTCGTAGAAATTTACATGCTGGTTTTCAACCAGGGCTAAGAGTTTGTATTTCTTCAAAAACAAATTAATCTTTAACTTATTGGGCCATGTTTTGTTATATTTTTCGGATGTGTTGGTTTCAGCATTATAGCCGATCACTGCATAATTGAAACCATCGTATTCATACACCCCGATAAACCTGCCATCACTGACTTCAACTGCATCGGTAAGAAATACGGGCAGCTTCATGGAGTCAGTAAGCATATTCTTTGTGCAGTCGTATTTCAATATCATCGAGTCTTTTCGGCAGATAAGCAGGAATTTATCAACTGCACCAAAGCCAAGAGATGCGATTCCCTGATTATCCGCGAACTGCAGCAGTTCTTCTATTGTTCTCGTGGCTATGTTATACCGCTTAAGGACTCTCGATTGACTGGTATTCTTATAGTAATCCGCAAAATACATAAGGCTTTTATTAACCGGATCCTTTGCCGGTATAGAATTGCCGACGAAAGAAAATAAATCAAGCAATTCGTTATTTTTCCCCGTCAGCATATAAATATTAAAATTGATAATCCCGAGCGTCCCGCCATCTGCATTGTCTTCTATGTGAGTAACATATTTCCGCGAATGATACAGGTAAAATTTATCAGTCACGATATTGTATTTTACCTGAATTAAGCCCCCATCCCCCCCAATATTAACGATCACTTCACTGCTGTCAGGCATAAAACTGCTTACGAAAGCTACTTTGTAATTCCCGATCCCCGTAATTTTCTTATAGGCCGTTCCGGTTTTTAAGCAAGCCAATTTGATGCAGCTGTCATTCTTATCGTAATATGCGAAGACATCCGAGTATTCCGACGGTTTCACCTCCGGCAAGTAGATCGGTTCATTAGTATTCGTGTTTTTCAGCGTCCAGGCCGATTCACCGTCTTTCGTGCTAAAGCAGGTTATCCCGGTTGTATCCATAAAAAGTATATTATCGTCATTATGAGTTTTATATATATAGCCATGTCCGTAATATAATAAGCTGTCGTACTTCAGCTCAGGTATGTTCACCTCGTGTGTTTTTTCCATTGTGCCGATGTCCCACGTGCACAAATCGCCCAAATGCGAGATAGTCGTAAACCCTTTATTATCGTTGTTGATCCAAAGTTTTTGCAATCTCACTCCGAATTTTATGTTCCTGACGGTGTCTCCCGTCATCAGGTCGATGCAGGCGACCGTCGGAGCGGCATCATATATATTTGATATCAGCGCATGTCTGCTGTCCGGCGTGATTAAGATTACCCGGTCGTCACGGATTGTTTTGCAAGGTATATTATTCTGTTTTTTCCCTGTTTCCAGGTCAAAAAGCGTGAGATTACTTCTCAGCGCGATTTTTCCATCGGTGTTGAATTCATAATATCCATACTCGGAATTTTTCGTGCAGGACGTATCACTGTTGGTATCAATAGTATCCGGATGGAAATAGCGCAGCAATTCGCCCGTGTGATTATCAATGATTCCAACCAGCTCATCATCCTGCCATTCAATTATTGAATAATCTTTTGAAACATGCAAATCGGTCAATGGAAAATCATCTACACTGGTCGGATTGCCCGGGTATATCACCGTTGGCTGCCTGCTCGCGGCAGGGTGCAGGCAGGCCGGGATGCAGAACAACGAGATCAAAAGCAGGCGGAGCGGTCTGGCACTGAATTTACCTGAAATGCAGCTAAATGAAATCATCTCTTTTCTCCGAATATTAATATAAATAATATCACTTTCAACGAGAAAAATAAAACGGCCACTTAACAAATACTTACTTTAAAATAAAAATAGATAATATTATTGATAATAGCAATAAAAAAAACCGCGCTCGTCAATTGATGCGCGGTTTTTTTTTCTACGCGTGATGTTTACTCTTGATTATCCCAGCTTCATCCCCTCGTCCAGCAGCTCATTCACCTTGTCAAGTGATTCGGCCTCGGCGTAGAACCTGAGCAGGGGCTCCGTGCCGGACGGACGGATGAGCAGCCAGCCGTTCTCGAGAAGGAACTTATAGCCGTCCTTGTCGTTGTAACCGCGGACATCATAGGGGCCGATCTTGCCCGGATGCGACTTTGCAGCGGCCAGAATCCGGTCCTTCACTTCCTGCGAGACAACGACGTCCCTGCGGGCATACTTGTGCGGTCCGAACTCGTTCTCAAGGTCATCGCAGATTTCCTTCAGCGACTTGTTCCAGGCAGTCATGGCTTCCATCAGCAGCATGGCGTTGAACAGGCCGTCGCGCTCCGGTATATGGAGAATAGTGCCAAGGCCGCCCGATTCTTCCCCGCCGATGAGGACGTCTCTTTCCTGCATCATTTTCGCGGTGTATTTGAATCCCACGGGCGTCTCGAAAAGCTCGATCCCCATCTTACGGCAATACTTGTCCACCATCGAGGTGAGTGAAACAGTTTTCACGACGGCGCCGCGCATATTTTTCACCTCGTAAAGATATTTCATCAATATCATGAATATCTTGTGCGAATCGACGAAATTGCCCTCGGCATCGACGGCGCCAAGCCTGTCGGCATCCCCGTCCGTCGCTATGCCGATATCGTAGCCGCCGGCCTTTACTTTTGCCATAAGCTCGCCGAGCATCTCGCCGATCGGCTCGGGGTGATCAATCGTGCCGAAGCCCGGGTTGCGGTCAGCGTGAATCTGGTCCGCATCCGGCAGCAGCATGTGGATAGTGTCTATCCCCGCGCCGTGCATCGGGTCGTAAAGCACCTTCAGCTCCGCCGCGTTGATGGCGTCCATGTCAATTTTCGATTTCAGGTAATCAATGAATGGCTTCTTTGCATCGAACAGCCTGATTTGGCCGGTGCTGATATAGTGCTTCAGCGTTTCGGGTTCGATAGCGGGCCTGTTGTTCCAGATGGTTTTCAGCTCCGCCTCGATTTCGGCCACCTGTTCGGGTGTGCCTGGCCCGCCGAATGACGCTTTCACCTTATAGCCGTTATATATTGGAGGATTGTGGCTGGCCGTTATCACTACGCCGAGGTTTGCCCCCATGTACTTAGTGTGGAAAGAAACCTGCGGTGTGGAAGATATGTTATCTGCAAGGCACACCTTGATCCCCTGCCAGGCAAGTATCAAAGCAGACTCTTCGGCAAAATGCCTCGACATGAAGCGGGTGTCGTAGCCGATGACTACCATCGGCTCGGCCACATCAGGAAATGCTTTCTTCAACCAGACGGCCGTGGCAAGGGCCACCAGCTGCACGTTCTCGTACGTGAAATCACGTGCGATCACGCCGCGCCAGCCGTCAGTTCCAAATTTTATCATAGCTGTTCAAGAGTTGTTTAACATTTAATCTTCATCTATTTACGAAACATTCCGCGACCCGCGTAAACCGCGTCAACGTCGAGTTCTTCCTCGATGCGCAGCAGCTGGTTGTATTTTGCCACCCTGTCGGTCCTGCTCGGGGCACCTGTCTTGATCTGTCCCGCGTTCGTGGCCACGGCGATGTCGGCAATCGTGGTGTCTTCTGTTTCGCCCGAGCGGTGCGAGATCACCGGGTTGTACCCGAATCTCTGGGCCAGCTGAATTGCCTCGAGCGTCTCTGTCAGGGTGCCGATCTGGTT
>CAZIHB010000034.1:0-10789 GCA_964538535.1 uncultured Hyphomicrobiales bacterium
GAATAATCGAAGAGTATCACGGCGGTAAGATATACGTTAAGGACAGCGTCGTCGGCAAAGGCACAACTTTCGTTATTGAATTGCCTCTGAGGCACAAGGAACCTTCTTCAATAGTTTGATTCGTCGCGCCACTCCACGATCTGCCAGATATTCTTTGGCGGCTTTCGTTCAAGCCTGAAATTCGCCCTGCCATATACCCTGATAATATCATCAGTGGAAAATGCCAAGGTAAGCACAAATCCCCTCGAGACCACTTGAACCGTGGAATCACCCACGGCCTGGATCACTTCATTCCACACGAGATCAATATACTGGGTGGCCTGAAACATGCCCCACGTAGTCCTAAGGTCTTCTTCGCGGCCCCAAGACACATCTATACCCTGATCATAATTCCTGAAGACGAAAGAGAAGTCTTCCGAAAGCAGGTTCCCATAGACAACCGTGTCCTTGAATACGTATGCATACCTGAAATTGTTGAACACTCCGTCAATCGTTGTCTGATCACTGACGATAAAATTCTGGCCCTCTCCCTTTTCGAGCTTTGGTGCAAAAGGATTTGTGCATGATATTCCGACAAGCAGGAACACCACGGCAGAGAGTGAAAGAGGCAGAATTCTTTTATTCATCGGCAGCCCCACGTTAATTGTAAAAATGCGCTTTGAGTATGCTCCAGGATGCAGATGTAGTGTCGCTTTTCTGATCCGAAAGGTCCACCCAGCGGGTTATACTCCAAAGTCCGCTCTGGTTCGGGTGAAGCGTGAATTGCAGGTTTCCGATAAAGTGCTTCGGGAAATTCGCGATAGCATGTTCAAGAGTCAGGGAATACTCGGCGGTGTAGATGGTAGAATCGGGCGAGACAGCTTCAAATTTGGAATTTGCCAGCACCAGAAGCGGACTGGACCCTTCGTCCATGTTAGCAAGGATTGCCGTGAATGATTTCTGCTCGGCTAATAAGTTCCAGGAATAGAAAATCGAGAAATAACGGGCCTTGGCTTCGGCAGAGGGCACGAATTCAAAAGCACGATTGCCCCGTCCCAGTGAAGAATCAGCCAGACAGGAGATATAATTTTCAAGATTCTTTTCCTGTATGGCCGATTTAAAGTTGTCAATCAATATGGAAGGCGACGTGGGTGGCACATATGTCGATTTTCCGGTATCGGGCGATTCCGGGTTGCCTGTTCGAAATATATCACAGCCGGCGAGCAGCAGCGATAATATGATAATGCCACAAATATGTTTCATGCCCAATCCGAAATAATCCACGCAACCGGGTGCATAATAGCAAGATTCCGGATCAGTTGCAATACTTAAATTGCAACGCGCCCCTCGAGTGCCCTTGTCAACGTCGCTTCATCGGAAAATTCAAGCGATGAGCCGATAGGCACACCGCTTGCAATCCTGCTCACTTTTATATTCAAGGGTTTTATCAACCTTGCAAGGTACTGAGTGGTCACTTCACCCTCAACGCTTGGATTCAAGGCTAAAATGACCTCGTGAACGTCGGTCAGCCTTTCAAGGAGTTCCTTCACCTTAAGATCGCCCGGCGAAATTCCGTCCAGCGGGTTCAGCACCCCATGCAGAACGTGATACTGCCCGAAGTACTCATTCGTCTTCTCGATAGCCAGAACGTCGTTCGGCTCTTCAACCACGCAGATCACGGTTTTATCCCTTTTCCTTGAAGAGCAGATAGCGCAAGGGTCTGTCTCTGTGTAATTATAGCACTGCGAGCAAAGCCTTACGTTTGCTTTAAGTTTCAAAAGTGCGTCCGAGAAGCTTTCAACATACTCGGGAGATTGCCTTAGCAAAAAATATGTCAGCCTTTGAGCTGTCTTTCTGCCGATTGACGGCAGTGACGAAAGCACTTCGACGAGCCTTTCTATCGATTCGGATGTATATTGCATTATGTCTTATTGTCTAATTATTTCAATTGTTTAGAATCCCAGGTTCAGACCCGGGATGTTTGGAAGCATAGAGTTAACCTGCTCCATATCCCTTGCAGCCATCTCGTCGGCATTTTCGCTTGCTTTGTTCACCGCGGCAACAATCAGATCCTCGAGCATCTCAAGGTCATCGTTCGTCACCAGCTCTTTGGCGATTTTTATTGATTTCACCTTGTGGCCTCCGGTCATTACGACTGTAACCATTCCGCCACCCGATTCGGCTGTCACTGTCTTGGTGTTTATTTCGCTTTTAACTCTTTCAATTTCAGACTGCATCTTCTGAGCCTGCTGAAGAACGGAAGCCATATCGAATTTCATCTGTTTTCCCTGATTTTAAAAATAATCTATTTTATCTTGTTCGAAATTAATAAATTCTTTTTCTACAAAGAAGTTTATTTTATATTTGTTTTTAAATGCAATTTTGTTAATAAGAATGGATATTCTTATCGGATTTTATCACGCAAACAGGGGGTTTTATGGGATTATTCAGCAGGATAGCCGATATTTTTAAGGCTAACGTCAACGATGCTTTGGACAAAGCAGAAGATCCTGAGAAAATGATCAAGCAAATGGTTCTGGAGATGGAAGAATCCGTCAACAAAGCCACTTTAGCCGTTGCCCAGGCCATAGCCAACGAAAAGGGGCTTGAACGGAAGCTTGAAAAGGCTCGCCGCGACAGCAGCGAATGGGAGCAAAAAGCCGTGCAGGCGCTTAATGCTAATCGCGAAGACCTCGCGAAAGCTGCTCTCGAGAAAAAGGCGATTTCCGACAGAAACGTGGCTGACCTGCAGCCAATCTACTCTCAGGCTCAGGCCACATCGAGCAAACTTCGCGAGCAGCTGGATCAGCTCAAAAACAAGCTCGATGAAGCACGCTCCCGCCAGGGCACTTTGATTGCTCGTTCACAGGCTGCTAAAGCTCAGAAGCAAATCGCGCAGTCAATCAGCGGGGTCGGCTCGGACGCTTTCGGCAATTTCGACAAATACGAGGGAAAAATCGAGAAAATCGAGGCTGAAGCACAGGCCTTCGATCAGCTTGCAGGCGAAAGCACGAGCCTGGACCAGCAGTTCAAGCAATTATCCACGAGCTCGAACGTTGACAGCGATCTGCTTGCACTCAAGGCAAAGATGGGAATGCTGCCCAAACCTGATCAGGGTGCGCAGCAATAATAACAATCCGGAGTTGGAAATATGTTTGATGATAAATATAAATTCTTGAAAGGAGACAATACGATGCTTGAAACGCCACAGGAATTGATCTCTGCCACAAAGGCCAAAGTTGAAACACTGCTTAACGAAAATTTCCCTGATTTCGTTGAATTCGGAGACGGCTCCTATACAATATCAAGAGGATCGTCTCAGGTGATGATACAGATCAGGCCCTTTACGAAAACGGAAACTTGCGTGGAATTTGTGGCAAACGTCGTTACAGGCGCTGAAATCACGCATGAGCTGATGCACTTTCTCCTGCGGAAAAATGCTGAATTGCACTTTGGCGCATTCGGGCTCTTTTTCGACAATACTGTCGTCTTTCAGCATACGATAGCGGGAACGAACATGGATAAGAACGAGTTTGTTAACTCGTTGAATTCCGTAGCTATTATATCTGATTATTACGATGATGAAATCGTCAAAATAGCCGGTGGAAAACGCGCGCTTGATCTGACAAACGGATTCGAGCTTTAGTGGCCGCGGACTGACCGCCATTGGTAATATTATAACAGTGGCCGATACCCTCGGGGTGCCGGCCACTGTTTATTTCAAATTCAATTCCGCCTATTTTATCAGTTTATCAATCGCATCCCCGATTTTCTTATCAAGATCCTGATCATAACCGACTTCAGAGTAGCATATATTACCCTTCTTATCAATTACGTAAAGAGTGGGGAAGCCCGGCACATTATAGGAAGAAGTAATTTTTTCGCCATTCAAAAGCAGCATGTAGTTGCATCCCAGCTTTTTCATCGTCTCGGCAGGATTGGCCTTTCCACGCTCGTTCGAAGAAATGCCAATAACAACCACGTTTTTATTTTTATACTTTTGATATACTTTCTGGATCAATGGCATAGCCATTTGGCAAGGCCTGCACCAAGTCGCCCAGAAATCGATCACAACAACTTTGCCTGCAAAGTCCTTCAGCGACACCGATTTCCCGTTCGGATCAGAAAGTGAAAAATCCGGGGCTTTTGAGCCTTGTTTCAAGAGATTATATTCTTCTTCCGCGGACTTTTGCCCGGGTGCTGCCGAACCTCCATCTGCGCCGGCCGGGCCTGGCTTAATCGTATCTATACTGAAGCCTGATGGTATTGATTGAGTAAACATATTATCTTCGATAGTTTTATCGATCTCCATGCCGGACACGACCGTCTCGTATTCTGTCTTTTGACTGATTATCTTTGATACGAATTTCATAATCAGCTTGCTTTCTGCCCCGAAGTAAAATGCATTGGAAAGAGTATCGTTCTCGCTGATGTCCTGCGTCACAAGGTAGCATTCTGCTCCATTTACGTTTTCGGTGCCTTTATAGACAAGATTTTTTTGCTGCGAGATGGCAGCAGAATCGGATTGCTTTTTCATGATCTGAGAGAAAAACTGGCCAAAGTACATGGCCTGGGCCATGGAATTGTCCGGATCCTGGAAAAGCATGGCGCGGTTCTTACTCATATCAACATTGATAGCACGGCTGCCATCATAGGTCATGATGCCTTTATCGCTCGTTTCGATTCTGATCCTGAAACCAAGCGGGCTCTGCACATCCCGCTTTAACCAGACTTTTGCAGACATGGAGTCGATCAGTTGAGGAGTTTTCACTCTCAAAATAATGCTGTACTTTGCGGTTTGGATTTTTGTCGAGGCCAGATCGCTTTCAAGAAACAATTTTTTCGGGTCCTTTGTTCCACCGCAGGCCGTGAGAAGTGCCGATAACACGATGGCAAACAATATTGAGAATTTGTAGTTCATAAGCACCGGATCAAATTTATTGGACAAAATATCACTCGTTGAAGCTTTAAATTCCTCAATTCTATAATAATCCGCAATTTAACAAATAATTTCAATTCAAGCACATCTTCCATCAGACAGGTGCAAAATTTTTCAGCCTGAACATCTGTATCGATTGATAATTACGACAGGCTTAACGGTCTGAAGCAGCAAAATTCCTTGATTTTCGATAAATATACGATGTTTTCTTCGTATTTTAGACAAATTTTTGTCTTAATTGGGGGGATATGGAATGAACCTGAGAAACATACCGCTGATGTTCTATTCAATCTGCGAGAAATATACTGACCGGGACAGGCCTGCTTTCATCTACAAGCAAAACAAGACATATGTCCCGCTGGCATACGATGAGCTACGCGACAGGGTGGAGTGTTTCGCTTTGGGGCTTATGGAGCTCGGCGTGCACAAAGGCGACAGAATAGGCATTGCATCCGAAAATCGTATTGAATGGATTATATCAAGTCTGGCAATCAACTTGCTCGGCGCCATAGACGTGCCCATTTTCCCGATCCTGACCGCAAGGCAGGAAGAGTATATCTTCAGCGACAGCGGGGTGACGGCGATTATTGTCTCCAATAATTTCCAGCTGAACAAGGTGATGCAGTTCAAAGAGAACATACAATCACTCAGGCATATTATTGTGCTGAATTCCGAGCATAACTCTGACCACGTTTTTGTGAAAACGTTTGACGACGTGACAGATAGAGGGCGCTCGCTTCGCGAGCCCGCGCAGAGGCATAATATGCTCTATGATCAGGCTGAAAAAATTGATTCCGATGATCTGCTTACGATTATCTACACGAGCGGAACAACCGGAAACCCAAAGGGTGTGATGCTTACGCACAAAAATTTAGTATCTGATACTGTCGGGGGGCTAAATTCGATGAAAAATCTCGACGAGGAAACAGCGCTCTCGTATCTTCCTTTCTGCCACTCTTTTGAAAGGCTCGCCGGAATCTACGCGCTCTTCGCTGGCGGCGCGACAATTGCCCTTGCAGAATCCGTTGACACCGTGCCGCTGAATATCAGGGAAATAATGCCCACAATGATGACGACAGTGCCGCGAATGCTCGAGATGATGCGCAAAAAAATCCTATCTGCAGCTGAAAAAGAAGCTCCGGCCAAAAAGAAGCTGATCCGGTGGGCATTGAATACCGGCATTAAATACGTCAAGGCGAATGAGGAAGGCAAGGCAGGCATTCCATTGAAATCACAATATAAAATTGCCGACAAGCTCGTTTTCTCGAAAATGCGGGAGAAAATGGGGGGCAATCTGAGAAAATTCGTCACAGGCGGCGCTGCCATTTCTCGAGACATCTGCGAGTTCTACATGGCTATTGGAATCAACGTGCTGCAAGGCTACGGCCTTACCGAGGCATCACCGTGCATTTCGCTCTGCCAGGAGGATGACAATGAACTCGGCACCGTAGGCAGGCCTTTCTTCAACCTTGAAATTAAAATTGCTCCCGATGGAGAAATACTCGTGAAAGGGCCGAACGTGATGAAAGGCTACTGGAACGATCCGGAATCGACTGCTCAGGCAATTGATGAAGAAGGGTGGCTTTATACAGGTGATGTAGGTTTGATAACCGAAAAAGGAAACCTGAAGATAACCGACAGGAAAAAGTATATTTTTGTCAGCAGCGGAGGAAAGAACATTGCTCCACAGCCGATTGAAAACCTGCTCACGCAGAGCAGATACATCACCCAATGCGTGCTTATCGGCGAGAACAGGGAATATTGCACGGCTCTGCTAACTCCCGACTTCGCCCAGCTGAAGCAGCTGGCTGATGAGTTCGGCATAAAATACACGAAAGAAGACGACCTGATCACTAACGATAAGATAATCCGGCATATTCAGAAAGATATCGACTACCTGCAGAAGGATCTTGCCAAATTTGAAAGAGTAAGGAGATTCAATCTGCTTCCCAAGCCTTTCTCTGTCGAAGAGGGAGAGCTCAGCCCGAAGCTTAGCGTTAAGCGCCACGTTGTGGAGAAGAAGTATGCCCATTTCATCGAGCAGATGTATGGCGAAACCGGTGAATCATAAACAAACCGGATAAGCTGCTATTTATTTAAAAAGCGGAAATAGCATAATGCTATCTCCGCTTTTATCATATTAACCGATTTGGATGATTTTTTACACTGAAAATGCGCCGAGTGATTTCTTGGCAATTATGTGAAGGTCCGCACCTGACTTGGCAACGTTGCAGATATCAAAATTCATTGCTTCGCGTAAGTATTGTATTTTATATTGGTTGAAGCTGTGAATTCCCGCGCCTATCAGTTTCGGTGCAACGAAAATGTGGTACTCGTCCACAAGCCTGCTCTGCACGAAGCTGGAAAAGACGGATGATCCGCCCTCGACCATTATGGAAGAGATGTTAAAATTGTCCGAGAGGGCATAGAGTGCGCTCGTGATATCTATCTTGCCATCGTCATCAAGCTCCACCGGCAGTATGTTGATGCCGGCAAGCGCGAGATTCTGAGCTTTTTTCGATTTGGCAGCCTCGTAGTTGCAGCAGATTATAGTCTTGCTTCTGCCCTCGTCGCTAAAAGTGTTCAGATTCAAGGGCAGGCTCAGCGAGGAATCAAGAATCACTTTCATCGGGTTTCTTCCGGCCACATCCCTGACCGTGAGCGATGGGTTATCTTTCGAGACCGTGCCCCTGCCAACAAGTACAGCATCAACTTCAGCCCTTATAGCATGAACCTTTTTTCTGCTCTCCGGGCTTGTAATCCATTTTGATTCACCCGTGGAAGTAGCAATGCATCCATCAATGGACTGGGCCACTTTCAAAATAACATAAGGCAGCCCTGTCGTGATGTGCTTTTCAAAAAATCTGTTTACCCATTTGCTTTCTTCTTCGAGCACACCGGTTTCAACATCCACTCCTCCCGCGCGAAGAATATCTATCCCGCTGCCATTTACATCCGGATTCGGGTCTTTCATGCCGACAACCACCCTCGAGAACTTTTTCTCCACGAGAAGAGGTGCGCAGGGTGGAGTTTTGCCGTAATGCGAGCATGGCTCGAGATTGACGTACATCGTGCAACCTTCGAAATTATCGATCCCGGCATCTATAATTGCCTCGACTTCCGCGTGGGGAGCCCCGAACTCGTGATGCCATCCGCGGCCGATTATATTGTCATCTTTCACAATAACAGCACCCACCCTCGGGTTGGGGCTCACGTGACCGCTTCCTCTGAGCGATAACTTCAAGGCTTGCATCATGTAGTCAATATCTGTCATATAACTAATCCAAATTGAAATTTACTGAAGTTGAATATGGTAAAGGAAGAGAAGGTATCGATAACACGGCTTTGTAAGGTCCCGGCGGCACCGCCTTCCTGAAATTTGATTTTTTATCCCATTCAAGTGCGTAGCTGTGGTGCCCGCCCACATCGAGCGGTAAGACGTCGCAGACGACCATCATATAGCTTTTTTGATAGTTCGAGTTCCAAACAAGCCTGCCTTTTGAATCAAATACTTCAACGCGGAAGCTTTCGCTTGAAGGAAGATACTCATTCGCTGCAGAGTCAAGCCTGAACGCCTCAACCTTGAATGTAACGCGCCTTGCAGACATTTGAATATCCGGAACGAGTTTCATTTTTTTTGCAATAATTGCAGCACCTGACTTCATGGCACTATCCTGATACATGATTTCACCGGAATACTTTTTGCCACCGGAAAAGGCATATAGACCAATCCTTGATTCCCCGGTTGAATATCCCTTTTTAACCGGGATCCTGAACCACAAGGATGTGG
Organism: uncultured Hyphomicrobiales bacterium; assembly: GCA_964538535.1. Classification (GTDB taxonomy): domain Bacteria; phylum Bacteroidota; class Ignavibacteria; order Kapaibacteriales; family UBA2268; genus CAZIHB01. Next base: position 8,709 of record CAZIHB010000034.1, read on the forward strand.
CATAAGAATTACGGGACGAGTCCGTTTTCCACACTGATTTCAGAATCGTATCCACCCGGGCGGCAGCTTTCAGCCCATCCGAAGCCGAAATTTCAACTCCGGCTGAGTCGATACTGCTCAAAAACCTGGCCCCACCGCCGGTGTCAGAGCCTTGATACTTGAAATCAGCCATAAGGAAAAGAGTATCATTCTTTTTGAACAAAATAATCCCGGGCTTGACAGGAAAAGCATTTCCGACATTGGCATGGTGCTGATCCAGCCTGCCATCATTTTTGCAGGAAGCGCATGAAACAAACAGCAAGGCTGATATCACGGCCGCAAGGGGTAATGTTCTGCTTCTTTTCCTCATGTCCTCAGCTGCATTTGTCCAAGATTTTTGATTCAATAAAAAAACCAAAATTCAATATAAAGAAAGTTTTGCTAAATTAGATTAATTAATTTTCTTTTTGCGCAAGCCGTTGTTAAATGATAATTTGGCATCGGGGTAAAGGTTCGTTTTATTCGCCCCCTGAATAAAGAATATAATTATTCAATTTAATATCGATAACGGCCCTCATGATAATCTTCAAAAAGGAACAGGAATGAAAAAGTTAATTATTATAGTAATCTGCACTTTGTCAGCTGCTTCCGCCAATTTGCTCTCGAAAGGTACCGCCGGTGATAAAGCAAGTTACGAGTCGATGTATATCATCGATATGCCGACAGCAGGAATGCTTGTCAAGTCCTATTTTCTCGTAAACACTCATTTCTTCCACGACGGCGGCATCTCGACTGAAATGACCGCGTGCCCGTTCAAACATTTTCAGTTCGGGCTTAGCTACAGTGCTGACAGGGTTATCGGTTCGGGAGACATCACCGGCCAAGGGCTGCCGGGCTTTCATATTAAAATCCGGCCGCTTGAAGAAACACGCTCCATCCCGGCCATCGCTTTCGGGCTCAACACCCAGGGCAGCGGTGCATATAGCAAGTCCGCCAAAAGATTCGAGACATATTCACCGGGTGTCTTTGTTTCCGTATCCAAAAATTTCGAATGGTCCCTTGGATGCGTGGCAGTGCATGGCGGTTTGGGGTATTCTCCTGATCCACCTTCATCGGAACGAACCATTAATTTCTGGGGCGGGGCAGAGCAATCACTTGGCCAGTTTTTCTCCTTAAACTTCGAGTACAATGCAAATATTGACGATGGCGATAAAAGATTTCTCGGCAACAAGGGCACCGCGAACCTATCGTTGCGCTGGGCCGTGCTTCAGAATATGACACTCCAGTTCGAATTAAGGGATTTATTCAGAAACCAGAACCAGATCAGCGGTATTAAAAGGGGAGCTGGACTTGAGTATGTCGGCAGGTTTTAATTTACGAAGCCGGTGGCAAAATTGCAGATAACCATCAAAAAAAAGGGGAAGCCAAATTCCCCTTTTTTTGATTTCTATTGCTGATATTTCAAATTCAAATCAATCGCACATTTTATTTCTGAGCTAATTATTCTCATTTTCCTCGTCAGGTTCACTGCGTTCGAACAAAGCTTCAATGAAGTCACCGGGCTTAAATACCTGCAAATCATCGATTTTTTCACCAACCCCGATGTACCTGACCGGTAATTTCAGCTCGTTGGCGATAGGTATGACAACTCCACCCTTTGCAGTGCCATCAAGCTTAGTAAGGACGATGCCCGTGATGTTGGCCACTTTCATAAATTCCTTAGCCTGTTGAATGGCATTTTGTCCGGTCGTAGCATCAAGAATGAGGAAAACATCGTCAGGAGCGCTTTCCTTTATTTTTTTCATCACTCTGCTTATCTTTTCCAGCTCTGCCATCAGTCCGCCCTTGTTGTGCAGCCTGCCGGCAGTGTCTATAATTACCACGTCCTTGCCTTGTGCCTTCGCGGAATTAAGCGTGTCGTAAGCTACGGCAGCCGGATCGGCCCCGGGCTTCTGTTGAACTATATCCACCTCGGCACGATTTGCCCAGATCTCGAGCTGTTCATTTGCAGCAGCCCGAAAAGTATCGGCCGCTCCAATAATCACGCTTTTCCCGACGCCTTTATAATTAAAAGCAAGCTTGCCGATAGTTGTAGTTTTGCC
>CAZIHB010000035.1:0-10733 GCA_964538535.1 uncultured Hyphomicrobiales bacterium
CACCTTGTCGATCCCGTTTGCGAACGCCTCGTAAGCTTTGCCATCAATAACCGCGCATACTGCCGTGTCACTCAGTTTTTCCGCGTGGTTTCTCTCGGACATCGAAAATTGCACGCTGAAGATTGAATGCGGCATGCCAAGCACTTCGAGCGATTTCACGATCTCTCTCTCAATTTTTCGAGCGCGGGCGGTTCTTGCATTGCTTAGTTCCGTTGCAGCTATGCCAAGAGCTGCACGCAGATTTCGTATCGCCTCGCGTCTGGCTGATTTCTCCTCGTCAAAACTGCCGATATCGGCCAGATCTTTTTCTATTTGATTCTTCAGGCCGATAATCTCCGCTATCGACCCGTATTTCTTCATCAGGCCATGCAATAGCACGAGCCTGTGGCGAAGTTCCTCGATGCGGGCGGGTTTGAATTCTACGCTGTTTCTGTAGTCCGAGGCAAATTTACCGATCTCGCGGGCCGAGATGGCCGCGGAAGAAATTTCTTCGGTGAATTCCTCAAATTGAGGGTCAATGGCTGAAAGCTGCGCCATCAATTTGCCGGCTGATGTCAGCAGGGAATAGGCCGAATTATCATCCGAATAGAGCATTCTTGAAAGCTCATGGCTCATGTTGTGCAGCAACTCTGCGTTCTCGAGAATATTGATCTCCGAGTCAATCTTTTCATCCTCGTTTTCAGTTGGGCTGACTTTATTTATTTCTTCGAGTTGAAACTTGCGGTAATCAATTTTCCTGTTCATCTCGGTCTCTTTTCTGCAGAGCGAGGAATACTCCGCCACTGCCCGCGATAATTCGCCGAAAACAGCAGAATAGCCGGCCGAAAGCTTCTCGTAATTTCCGAGTGTGTCAAGTATTTTGATGTGATTATCAGGATTGAGCAGGGACTGGTGCTCGTGCTGCCCGTGGAAGTCCACGAGCAGATCGCCGAATTGCTTAAGCAGAGCAATATTAACAGGAGAATCGTTAAGGAATGCCCTGGAGTTTCCCTTTGCTGTGATTTCGCGTCTGACGATCACTTCGTCATCCCTGCGGTCGAACCCGTTGCTGTCGAGAAAATCGAAAAGCGGGTGGCCGAGCTTGAAAGAAAAAGTGCCTTCCACGACAGCCTTGCTTTCTCCCTGTCGGATGAACTCGGTGGAAGCGCGCTCACCGAGTATCATCATCATTGCATCAACGATGATGGACTTACCCGCCCCTGTCTCGCCGGTTATGATATTCAGGCCCCCGGCGAAATCGATACTTATATGGTCAATTATGGCAAAGTTCTTTATTTCAAGTGTTTTCAGCATTTTTTTCTTTCAAATATTATTCGCGTCCATGTTTTACAAATATAATTATTAAGTTAGTCTTATCCGCATGGTTGAATTTATGGTAAAGAAAAAAATGTCCGGCCAGAAAACGTATATATTTGATCCGATCGGCTATATCAGCACGCAATTCTCAACGAGGGGCGAGGCCCCGCGCCAGCCCGGGGCAAACAGGACAACGGGCACGGGAATAATTACCCTGAAGCCCGGCTGCAATTTTGAGCAGGCCCTCGAAGACCTTGACGGGTTCGAACGAATCTGGATACTTTACGTGTTTCACAACAATGAAAATTGGAAGCCGAAAGTGCTGCCGCCAAGGAGCGACAACAGGAAAAAAGGCGTTTTTGCCACCAGATCTCCTTACAGGCCTAATCCCATCGGGATATCGGTCTGCAGGTTGGTAAGCATCAGCGGGCGGGAAGTAGTAATAGAGAATCCGGATATGCTTGACGGCACGCCGGTGCTCGATATAAAGCCTTACATTCCCTATGCCGATGCCTTTCCCGATTCTGCCACGGGCTGGCTGAGAGCACACGACGAGGAATTCCTTTTGAATTATACCGTTGAAGTCAGCTCTGAAGCGCGAAATCAGATGGATTTTATCAACGATTATTACGGGCAGGATATTTTCACCCGGGCGATTGATACGCTTGGAAGAGACCCCATGCCTCATCCCTATAAACGCATCAAGAAGCATGACGGTTTCTGCAGCATATCGGTGAAGACGTGGAAATTAATTTTCGTGACGGAAGGCAGGCATGTCAGCGTCGTGCGTGTTGTCAGCGGGTATGGCAGTGAATCAATAATCGCCGGAATTTCAGGAGGGGAGGGCAGATACTGGGATATAGCACCGCACAGGAAATTTGCTGAAAAATGGCCCGGAAGCACAATAGATAATATTTCCAGGCGAAAATAATCTATTGTGGAAAAAAAAGAGAGAATCACAGGATTCTCTCTAATTCGCTTTCGCTGTCCATCAGCACTATTCTTGCTTTGCTCCCGTCCGGCGGCCCGACTACTCCGGCCTTTTCCAATTCGTCCACGATTCTTCCCGCGCGTGCATACCCGACTTTCAGCCTGCGCTGCACGAGTGAAACAGAGCCCTGCTGGTGCCTGATGATAAGCTTGGCAGCTTCTTCAAAAAGCGGGTCGCGGTCGCTGAAATCATATTCCACGTCATCTTCGCGATCCTGGTTGACGCTCGGGAGCATGTAAGGCTCAGAGTATCCTTTCTGTTTGCCGATGGATTCGCATATGTTGTCCACCTCGTCAGTTGTTATGAATGCATTCTGCACTCTTATTGGCTTGGGTTTGCCCGGAGGCAGGCAGAGCATGTCGCCATAGCCGAGAAGCTGCTCGGCGCCCTGCTGATCCAGAATCGTCCTGGAATCAATCTTGGATGCCACGAGGTATGCAATCCTGGCCGGGAAATTAGCTTTTATGAGGCCTGTAATGACATCGACTGAAGGACGCTGTGTGGCCACGACAAGGTGAATGCCAATAGCACGCGCCATCTGTGCCAGCCTCGTGATCGGTTCCTCGATTTCCTTGGAAGCAGTCAGCATCAGGTCTGCCAGCTCGTCAATGATCACGACGATATATGGCATCGGCCTGTGAATCATGTCCGGATCGTCTTTGTATTTTCCCTCGTTCACTTTTCTGTTGTAATCATGGATATTCCTCTGGCCGACTTTAGCAAGAATATCGTAGCGCTGCTCCATCTCGAGCACGCATGACTTCAAAATAGTGACTGCATCGGCAGGATTTGTGACAATAATATCGTCCACGTCCGGGCAGGACGCCATGAAATGATCCTTAAGGTGGCTGTATTGCTGCAGTTCTACTTTTTTTGGATCAATAATAACAAATTTCAGCTCGCTGGGGTGCTTGCTGAACAGCAAGGATGAAAGAATTGTATTGATGCCCACAGATTTGCCCGAACCCGTTGACCCGGCAATCAGGAGGTGTGGCATCTTTGCAAGGTCCTCCACGTAAACCTCGCCTGAAATTGTTTTCCCGAGGCCCATCGGCAGTATTGCCTGAGATTGCCTGAATTTTGGTGATGCTGTGACGTCGCTGAACCGCACGAGCGAAGGCTTGGCATTCGGAATTTCCACCCCGACGGTGCCCTTGCCCGGTATCGGTGCAATAATTCTAATCCCCCTTGCTTTCAGCGCCATTGCAAGGTCATCGGCGAGTGATTCAATCTTGCTGATCTTGATGCCGGCCGCCGGCACGAACTCATACTGCGTGACGACAGGGCCCGGAGTGACGGATAAATCTTCGATAAAGATTTTGAATGTCTCGAGCTTTTCCTGCAGAATTTTCGCGTTCATCCGGAGTTCTTCCTCGTTTACCTCGGCCTGAGTGTTGTCTTTTATCAGGAAAGCAGTCGAGGGAGGAATATAATCAATTTTCTCATCATGGATTGCCGTCGATAGCATTTCTTTCGCGTGGAAAACAGGAGGCTCTTCTTCAGATTCAAGCACCGTCACGACAAGAGGCTTCTTGATGGCCACAGGAGCCGGTGCGGCAATGGGCTTGTCCATGGCCGCAGTAAGAACCGAAGCATTTTCTGCAGGCAGTGCCGCGATAATTTCAGGAGCTGTGGTGCTTATTTCCTCCGGAGTTTCCGGCTTGGCAGGCTCTTCAGGGGCGCATCCGGCGTCAACCTCCGCCGCGTCAGGCCCGGAGCCTGATATTTCATCGGCAGGACTGACATGCGCCGGAGTTTCTATAGTAGTCTTTAGGGATGATTCTGTCCCGGAATTTTCCGTTTTTTGTGATAGTGCCTCTTTATCCACAGCATCAGGAGCGGGAGAAGGTTCAGCCGGCGGCACGGTTGTTATTTCCGATGGTGCAGACTTTTTGTTAAGCCCGCTGAATGCCACATCAGGTTCAATTTCCCTTCCGCCCGAGCGTACGATATTGGATGCTTCCTCAGGGTCGGCAAGGCCGGAAATCTTTTGAATGATTATGTTCGTATCAACCTGCTTTTGCGGTGGAACAGGGGGAGTGGACATAATCGGCGGTGCGTACTTATCGTCGGGGTTCTGTACTGCAGCCTTCTTTGTTCTTATTATTTCGAGGGGATCGCTGTATGTAGCATCGGGCTGCAGGGCATCCGGCTTTTTATTCTCCGGAATAATGATTTTTGGCTCAATCGGTGCTGAAGCAGAAGCGGATTCATCAGCCTTAATTTCCGGCTTTGGAGCGGGCGGCGCTGTTGCCGGGGCTGCTTTTTGCGCAGCTGGCCCGGTATGCTGCGATGCCTGCCGCACTTCCTCTTCAGCTTCATTCACTCTCTTGATTGCTTCCTCGGCTTCAGCGGCTTTTTTGGCCTTGATCGTATTAATATAGTCAACAGCGGTTTCTTTAGACTTGACGGCTTGTTTGATTATCTTAGCCGGTGCCTTCCGGAAGTTGAAGTCGAGCGCGGCAAGTATCAGAATAAACATCGAGGCGCCGAATAAGAAGGCTGAACCGAAATGCCCGAGCATCTTGATGGTGATCGAGCCGATAAACAATCCGATATTGCCGCACATCTCGTGCGGAATGCTCAGGAATGACGGCATATCCTGCATTGTTCCCATCAGTGCCGAGAAGAGCAATGCCGATGAGACGTAGAAAATCGTTTTCTTGATCAGGCTGTCAGTGATTGCATTTTTTCTAAGGATACTTAATCCCCACGCGGATATGAAAACGGGCAGAAGCGCGATAGCATAGCCGATCGTGGCATTTATCATGTAGTCCGATATGATAGCTCCCGTTATGCCCAGCCAATTCCTGGTCGTGAGGGCTTTTGCCTCGAATTCCGTGTTGCTGAAGAACAGCTTTACATAATCAACAAGCGATATTTGGATATTGTCGGCATCAAGGGACGTGTAGGAGACTATAGAAAGCAGCAGAAGCAGCCCGAACAAGACGAGCAGCACGGCGAATAACTTAATCAGGAAAGGCGCGGCCGGCTTCGGCATTATCGGAGTTTCGGCAGCAACCTCTGCACTTTCGGGGTTGACCACCGGTTCACCGGTTGCGCTGCCACGGTTTTCCTGAGCAGCGCTATCAGCCTTTTTGGCAACTTTTTTTCTTTTTATTATTACTTCGTCTGTTTCTTTCTTCATTAGAAACTCCCTGTTTCAGCCATTTAAAATCCCCCCCGTTAAAAATCAGCTAAGAGTGTTTCTTAATTGCCTGGCCGGAAATGACAGGCACAACGGGATACTTGTTGAAAGTGAAGGCGGTCTCGATGTCCTGTTCGAAATCAAGTGCCAGAAGCTCTCGGGCGTGATTGCTTTTCGAGAGAAATTCTTTAAGGTTCTTTTCGTGAAGCCTGTAAAGGCTTTTCGCGGAGTGAGACGAATCAGTAAGAGCCGCATCGGGATAGAAACGAAGCAGATCGTGAATGACAGCGCCTGCGCAGAGTGTATCCTCGTACGACATGTTTCCCGTGTTCCCGGCGCATATGATGAAGATATTCTCGATCGGAGATTCGTTCCCGGGATTATTTGAGTTTTCCACCGCGGTATGGATGAAATTGACAACCGGTTCGAGATTGACGAACGCTGCAATTATCCTGTATGCCGCCAGCTTGGCTTTCTGGAAGATCCTTGTGCCGTTTGTTGTGGTGAGTATCACTGTTCTGTTTTGAATTCTCTCCGGGGAGTACTCCAGTGGGGAATTTCCGGCGTCGAAACCGTCGGGCTTGACGCCATGGCGCTCACCACCGATGAACCTGACCTCTTTGCTCAGGCTGCTATAGATGCTCACGGCCTTGCCAAGCGATTCGACAGGTATAATCTCTCTGGCACCATTGCAAAGTGCGGAGCAGATAGTTGTGCTTGCTCTCAGAACGTCTATCATCACCGTGAGAGAGTTGTTGAATATGTCCTCGTTTTCCGGAGTAAACGGTGTTATGTAAGTTTCAATTTTCATTTCCGGTCGCGTAAATTTGTATAAAAAACAAGTATTCAGGCCTTGATTGCCGGAAAAAATCCTAATCATGCCGACTGTTAAAAATAAGGAATTTTCAGATCATATTTAAGCCTTAATCTACAGGCATGGAGTGTTCCTTTGCCATGCATTGTGCTCACAGGCTTGAAAATAAAAAAATAATAGCCTTATTAGATTAAAATTGATAATTTGCTTCTTATATGTTTTGTTTTTTTGAAGAATATTGCTCAATGCCTGATAAATTCAAGATTATTGCCGGGCCGTGCCTTGCCGAATCACGAGAGATTGTTATGGAATCCGCTGAATGCCTTTCCGAGGCAGTTGCCGGACTTCCCGTTGATTTCTATTTCAAGGCTTCATACAGGAAAGCCAACAGAACAAGTTTTTCCTCGTTCACAGGTGTTGGCGACGAGGCAGCCCTCAGCTGGATCAGGGAAGCAGGTGAGAAATTCGGACTGAAAACGCTTACTGACATACACGAGCCGGATTCGGCAGCGCTATGTGCCGATTACGTGGACGTCCTGCAGATACCTGCTTTTCTTAGCCGTCAGACCGACCTGATAGTGGCCGCGGCCCGGACAGGGAAGTCTGTTAACATAAAGAAAGCGCAATTCATGGCACCTGAGGATGCACTAAAGGCTGCCGAAAAAGCAAAGTGTTCCGGTGCGAAAGATATCTGGCTGACGGAGCGTGGCACATTTTTCGGCTATCACGACCTCGTGGTGGACATGAGGGGGATGGCCACACTGAAAAAGCATGATTACCCCGTTATTTTCGATGCCACGCATTCAGTACAGCAGCCCTCGGCAGGAGAGCAATCAGGCGGACTGCCCGATTTCATCCCCGCGCTGACAAGGGCAGCTCTTGCTATCGGCATCGACGGAGTATTTTTCGAGACTCATCCCGAGCCGGCCCGCGCCATGAGCGATGCCTCCACGCAGCTCGAACTTTCCCGGGCTGCTGATTTTATCAAAATGATATATAAACTGAACAAATATATTAAAAGTGAAGTAGTTTGATTCTTTTCCGAAATATATTGATTATAGTGTTTGCCTCGGTGCTGCTGCTTTCCTCGTGCAGCCGGGAAGAGGAAGATCACACGAGATATGCCGAGTATGACAAGGCAAAGGGAGAACCCGATCAGACCAGCTTTCATGTTAAAGCACTTTTCGTGGATTCGTCCTTCACAAAAGCAATCTTATATGCAGGCAGGGCGAGGATTTTTCAGGAGCGGTTCGAGACGTTGCTTGACAGCAGCGTGAGGGTGGACTTCATGTCATCGAAGTCAGACTCGCGGCTGAGCGTGCTCACTGCCGACAGCGCGAGAATTGACGACAGGACAAAAAATATGCTTGCCCGCGGCAGGGTGAAAGTTGTATCAGACAGTAGCGGGACAAAGCTTGAAACCAGCCTGCTCGAGTGGGATAACAGGTCGCGGAAGATATATTCGACCGAATTTGTCAGGATTACTTCACCGACAGAGACACTTCAGGGGTACGGCTTCGAATCGGACCCGACCCTCTCAAATTATAAAATCCTAAGAGTTAGTGGAGAAAAAAGATGAAAAAATATCTGATAGCCGGGAATTGGAAGATGAATACAAATGCTGACGAAGCAGTTAAGCTCTGCGTGGGGATACGCGACGGCCTGGTGCCCGGCGGATTGAATCCCGCGGTTACAGTTCTTGTCTGCCCGCCTTTCACGTCACTTTCGGCTGCGTCCGGCATCACGAGGGGAACGGCAGTTCAGCTCGGGGCCCAGAATTGTTATCCCGCGGATTCAGGAGCTTTCACAGGCGAAATATCAGCTCCTATGCTCAATAATCTCGGCTGTGCTTACTGCATTGTCGGACATTCGGAAAGAAGAACCTATTTCCACGAAACCGACAGCTTCATTAACAGCAAGATCAAGGCCTTGCTCATTCATGGCATCAAGCCAATTCTCTGCGTTGGCGAGACTCTTGACGAGCGAAAATCCGGCTCTACTTTCGAAGTACTCGAGCGCCAGCTGCGTGACTGCCTCGAGGGCATAAGCAGAGACGCCATGAAGGAAATTGTTGTTGCTTACGAGCCCGTCTGGGCGATAGGAACAGGCCTTGCAGCCACCACTGAGCAGGCGCAGGAAGCACATGCCCGGATACGTCAGTTTATCGGATCCGCGCTCAACGGCCCGGCAGATGATATGCTGATTCTATATGGTGGCAGCATGAATGACAAAAATGCCGGGGAGCTCCTATCGCAGAAGGATGTTAACGGTGGTCTGATAGGAGGGGCTTCCCTGAAGGCTGAAGCCTTTCTCTCGATTATAAAAACCGCAAATTCGTTGAGCTAAGATATTGAAAAACTCGGTGCCAAATATTATCAGTCTGTTCAGGGTGATCGTGTCTCCCATATTCTTTCTTTACGTGATTTCAGACGACCCGATGCTTGTGCAGACCGCTTGTGTATTGTTTTTATTCGGGGCGGTGTCCGACTATTTTGATGGTTGGCTCGCCCGGAAATTTAAGGCTGTTACCTCGTGGGGCAAATTTTTTGACCCACTGGCGGATAAATTTCTTACAAGTGCCGCCTTTATAGCATTCGTTATTAAGGGGATTGTACCGCTCTGGATGGTTGTTGTCATCATTGTCAGGGATTTCGGAACAACGGCTCTCAGGATTATTGCCGAGTATAAGAGCAAGAAATTGCGAACCTCGCAATCAGCCAAGACGAAAACCTTCCTGCAGATGACTTTTATCGCTGTCATCCTCCTCCTTCTTTTCTTCAAAAGCATCGTGCCGCTGAAGGAATGGATCCCCGCGATAAATTCTTTGATTTATTCGAAATTGACTATAGCAGCCATGCTGATACTTACCATAATAACAGTCTGGACTCTGATTGATTACATAATGGAGTACGTGAAGGCAAATGCCGGGATTGATGGCGAAGCATAGCAGGGCCGAAATAAGAAGGGCCGCGGACTATGCCGTAGGCACTTTTTTCGGTGCGGGTTTTTTCCCGAAGGCCCCGGGCACTTTTGCAAGCCTCGCGGCGGCAGTCGTGTTTTTCTTGCCGGCTGATTTATTCTACCCATTCATCTGGACTCTGATACCCCTCTATTTCCTCGTTTCAGTGCCGTCAATCAGGCGAATTGAAAGCGAGGCCGGAGATGACCCCGGGCTAATCGTGGCTGACGAGGTCATAGGGATGTGGATCGTGTGGTCGAGCCCATTCGTTCCGAGGGAGCCTGCCTGGGCCATTCTGGGTTTTCTGCTTTTCAGGTACTTCGATATTTTCAAGCCCTTCCCCATATCAGCGCTGAATGCGCGAAAAGGCGCGCTATTCGTGCTGGCTGATGATGTGGCGGGGGGCTTCGCGGCACTTGTGATCATGCACATATTCTATTTTGGCTATCTCGTCCTTCCCTTCGCCTATTATTACCTGACAGGCGCAAAAATACCGCAATAATCATTGCGTAACGGTTAATTATAAACGATAAATTGCTGAAAATATTTGAAATAATCCAAAAAAGCAAGAAAATATGCAGAAAAAGCGAAATTTTATTTTTGAAGTAAGAGAAAATATTTTATCTTTGCATTAACTTATATTAATGCGAAGTCTAAACCCTTATGCATTCTTGTTTTTGAAAGAATTTGGAGAATTTTAGGAAATAAATCGGGCAATTTGGGGCTGGGTAAAAAATATACATCGCAGTTCTTTCAATCTACTAACTTTAAGAGGTTTGCAAATGAGTATGAACAAGACCGATCTGATTAATTCGGTTGCAGAAGCGACAGGGATGACCAAAGTTGATGCCGAAAAGGCTATCAAAAGCATGATCGACGCCGTGATTAAAGAACTTTCCAATGGCGGCGGCATCACTCTTATCGGGTTCGGCACATTTTCGATAGCCGAAAGGGCATCAAGGACCGGCAAGAATCCGAGGACAGGCGAATCGATTGAAATACCGGCTAAGAAAGTTGTTAAATTCAAGCCCGGCAAGGCACTTGCCGAGATGGTCGATGGTACCGCAGTTTCCACTGCAAAGGCCAAATAAGCATTATCCGAAAAAATTTAAAAAAGCCGTTCGTCAGAGCGGCTTTTTTTATATTTTTGCAAGATTTTATTTTGTCAGAAAATAAAGATAACTACCCAAATGAGAGAAGAAGAGAAACTATCCAAGCCTTACCTGATTCAGGCAGACGACCTGACAAATCAGGATATCAATATCATTTTCGATAAAGCTCAATTCTTCATGGACAATTACAACAGGGGCACCAAATTCCAGGATTTGAAAGGAATTACGGTTGCCCTGGCTTTTTTCGAAGCCTCCACGAGAACTAAGCTTTCATTCGAGCTGGCCGCAAAAAGACTATCAGCGGACACTCTTTCCTTTGCATCTTCATCCAGCAGCCTGACGAAGGGCGAATCACTCATCGACACTCTTAGAACCATCGAGGCGATGGGTGTGCAGATGTACGTTGTCCGCCA
>CAZIHB010000036.1:0-10713 GCA_964538535.1 uncultured Hyphomicrobiales bacterium
CAAGGATTTTTCTGCCTTTTTGTCGCGCGATCAGATCATCAAAATGATGTCGCTCCACCTGATGGGGCAGCTGCTTGTAAGCAGGTTTGCACTGGTTGCTTCCGATGCTCAGGGTGCACCGGACATTCTGATAAACCGGCTTGGCGAGCTTCCGACTGACGCGCTGCAGTTATTGTTATCTTCTGCCGGAAAGGCCTCTCTTCTTCACCGGGCAGGACTGCCCGAGGAATGCCTGAACGCGCTTGACGGGCTGGACGTGAAAATCTTTTCCCCCATGTTCGTCAAGGGCAATTCACGCGGCGTGCTGCTCGTCGGCCCGCGCATGAACGGTGAAGAATTCAATGAAGAAAACCTCTTTTTCATTGAAACACTCGCCAACACGGCAATTGCCGCTCTTGAAAACGACAGGCTGTTTCGGGAAGAGCTCGAGAAAAAACGCCTTGAAAGCGAGCTCGGGCTGGCCCTTGAAATACAAAAAAATCTACTTCCGAAAAGCGTTCCTGCTTCCGAAAAGCTCGACCTTGCCGGGATCAGCATTCCATCGAGGCACGTCGGCGGAGACTATTATGATTTCATCAAGCTTGATGAGGACAGGATTTTGGTCGTCATTGCTGATGTCTCCGGCAAAGGAATGCCCGCTTCCCTCATCATGGCCAATATCCAGGCAGCTCTCAGGCTGCTCGTGCCGCTTTCCTTCGCTCTGACCGACCTTATTTTGAAACTTAACGAAATAGTTTACAACAATACTTCCTCCGACAGGTTCGTCACTTTATTCGCGGGAATAATAAATTCCAAAACTCTTGAATTTGAATATATTAACGCGGGCCACAACCCGCCGGTACTTATACGGCATAATAAGAACCACGTCCACCTTGTTGAAGGAGGATTGATACTGGGATTTCTCGAGGACCCGATGAATTATGATATCGGGAAAGTGAGCATACTGCCGGGTGAATTTATTGTGCTCTACACGGACGGTGTCAGCGAGGCGCACAACAAATACAGGGAAGAATACGACGAGTCGCGTCTGATTTCCCTGGCCGGTACATTGAGGCAGCTGCCTGCTGATGCCATAATCGAGAACATTGTCGAAGATATTAGGCGCTTCTCGGAGGGGACTCAGCAGTACGACGATATAACTCTGGTTGTTGCCAAAATCCCGGAAAATTAGTTTACTTATATCTGCTTTTATTTTTTACATTTGCTATTTTATTGATATTATTGCTTTTATAAATTAATTTTTTTCTTGTGTGACAAAACGGCTTTTGAATTGTCTATTGTAGAGAAATAATTATCAAGGATGGCAATGAGGATGTTTTTCAGGTGCATTTTTATGCGAATTCTCATTGTGTATGCGGCTTTCATCGCGGCGGGGCTTTTTATTGGCCTTCAGGCAAACGATAATTATCCTCCGAAATTCGAAATATCGGGCAGTTGCGGCGAATATACCGTGAAAGTTGCGGATCAAAATCCTCCCACGGCCGCGCACCCTGATCATAAAGACATCGGCATATCACAACTGCCGACAATTTTCGCGTCCAAGTCATTTAATTTCGATTCAATTAGAATCTATCCGAAATTCAGGACCGACAGCACCTATTTCGAGTTTTCTTTCAGCCTGAACGTTATCGATAAATTCCAGGATGCTTTCGTCCAATTTCTGTGCTCCGACAAAGCCGGCAACGTGGTTTCCGACACGATCAGGTATTATGCCGATGCCGCGCTTATCGAACCCGATGTGGCCGATTTCGGCAAGGTCAGGGTGGGATCCGATAAAGACATCATTGTCACAATCAAGAGCGAGGCTGCCAGGCCATTCAAGATCTTGTCCGTCAGGACATCAAGCGGAAACAATTTATTCGTGACGGCGCAGAAGTGCCCGCCTGAAATTGAGATACTGCCCAATCAACAGCAATTCTTCAACCTGATCTACTATCCGCAGAAAATTGTCGATGATGAATTCAAGGGAGATTTCGATACACTTTTGATACGTACGGAATGCCTTACATACAGGATTCCGCTCTCGGGAAAGGGTGTCAGGCCGCTCCTCTCTGTCGGAAATTTCGCGGCCGACGTAGTCACTATCGGCGAAACACTCTGCAATGATAGTTCATCTATGCCTGCAAAGAATTTCAGAATTACAAATCCTGGCAACGATACATTACACGTTTACGGCATCGACCCGCCCGGTCTCGGCGGTGCCTTCAAGATTTCAGATCCGACGAGCCCTGCTTTTCCATTCGCCGTCCCGCCCGGGGATTCAGTGTTTCTGAAGTCCGTCTGCTACGTGCCTGCAAAGGCCGGAGAAGATTCCATCCTGGTGAACTTGATCACCGACGCGGCCGATTGCGATTCTGCCGTTTCTCTTCGCGGCCTCTGCGTCAATCCCGGGCCTTACATCACCGGTCTGGATCTCGACCTCGTGCCTATCGGGAGGCAGCGCGTGCAGAATGTTTACGTGCGCAACAGTGGCAGGAAACCCGTTAAAGTAACCGGATGCTATCTTGCAGCAGGCATCGATGATTTCAAAATTTTATATGATAATATCAGCCCGAAAATCGATAACGGTTATGACGTGCTGCTTTACCCGCGTGATTACGGCGGAACTGATCAGGTGAAAGAAATTGCCATACCGATTCAATTCACATCCAAAACGGAATTTGAGCGAAAAACAAGGATATTCCTGAAATTGGATCCGGCTGAGAACATACACTCCGGTTCGATCTATAATTACCTTACTGGCTACGGTATCGAACCGAAAATGGCCGTAACGGGCTATTCTTTCAAGGGGCGCACGCTTGTCAATACATTTGCACCCGACACGGGCCACATCATAATTTCCTCCATCAGCAAAACAACCGAGCTTTTCATCAAGGATATAAGATTTGCCTCCAACAGCCCCAACTCTCAGGATTTCCAGCTGAATTACTCATTTCCTCAGGGCGGAAAATTGCTTCTGAGAGGCAGGTCAATTGATATTCCGGTCAGGTTTATACCATCGGACTCTGGGCAGAGGAACGCTTCTATCATCATTGTAAGCAACTCCGGCCCGACACCTTCAGATAACGTTTTTAATTACGATACTGTCTGTCTTTCAGGCACAGGCTTCTTCAGGGGAGTAAAGACCAACAACCTGTTTTTTAACAACGTGCTTCTTTGCTCCGACACGATAGTCAATCTGAACATAGAGAACCTGAGCACGACAGACACTGCCCGCGTTCTTGACATTCGTTTTGTCGAGAACAGCCGCAATTTTTTCTCCATTCTTCACGATTTTTCCGCCTCGCCGCTGGACATTCCGCCATCGCTCCAGGCTTCCATCCCAGTGCGCTTCGCTCCCGAGGGAGGCTCCCCGGGCGGATTCAGGACCACTGCAAAGATAATTCTCGCAAATGATACGCTCCTCGTCTTCATGGAGGGCAGAAGCAGGATGGCAACTATCAGATTCAGCATGAATGACTTAAAATCCATCCCGCCGGGTGCTCAGACCATCAGCCTGCCGGACGACGGGCTTTATGATTCGGATTTTAAAATATCAGCCGAATGCCCTGAGTTAGGAAGGCTTGCGATCGACAGCCTGCGGATACAGATTTTTTATAAATCACGCTGGATGATTTTTAGCGGGATTACGAGAAAAGGCAGCGTTATTGACGAATGGAGCAATATAAAATCTTCTGTCTCGGAATATGACGACTCGCTGTCCATACTTACTATCGAGGCCTCCGGAGCCACTCCCCTCAGCTCAGAGGGCGTGCTCTTCATGCCCGTCTTCACTATGCTGCTGAGCGAGAGAAGCATCTATGAACCTTATTTCGGCGATATCAGCCTTTACTCCCGGTCGGATTGCGCTGCAATAGAGAAACGAAACGGGAAAATAAGCCTCTACACCTGCACTGACGAGCTGGGGAACATCATCATTGGCCCTCATCATTATTTGTTGAGCTATGTAACACCGAACCCATCGATTTCAGGCAAGATCCAATTCACCTATTCACTGCCGTTCGAGGAGAAAACAAGAATTGTAATCTATAACGGCATCGGATGCCTGGTTTCAACCATCGAGAATTCTACGGGCAAGCCTGGAACATATTCAATAGAATATGATACTTCAGCCCTCTCGCCGGGTTCATATTTTATAATCATGGAATGCGGCCCCTATAAGGAAGTGAGGCCCTTTATTGTGGGATTTCATTAGTCAGCGCGAATGCCTTCCCGTTTGCAATCTCCTCAACGGGCGAAGACGGTAGAGCAATTGTAAATTCGGTGCCTTCATCGATCACACTCTTTGCCCGAATAGAGCCGCCCATCAGATTAACCAGTTTCCTGGATATTGCCAGGCCCAGCCCGATCCCTTCATATTCCCGGCTCAATCCTTCGCTGCCCTGCCTGAATTCGTCAAAAATAATACTGAGATTATCCGAACTTATTCCAATGCCCGTATCAATAACTTTGATCAGCGCCATTTTCCTGCCATCCGAAACCATTGTGGCAGAGTCAAGCGTGATCCCGCCATTTTTTGTAAACTTTATGCCATTATCGATCAGGTTGAAAATTATCTGATTCAGAATATATTCGTCTGCATAGGCGTAAATATCCTGCTCGCGCTGCAGAAAGGTCATGGTTAAACCCTTTGCGTTGCAGTCGCTCTCGAATTTGGTCGCCGTCATCTCCAGGTATTGATTCAGGCTGATCATATCGGGGTTAACTTCAATGCTGTTCGTCTCGATCTCGGATATTGCCATGATCGAGTTAAGCGTCTTTTCCAGCCGCTTGCCTGATTGGCTGACGAGCCCCGCCATTTCTCTATAGTCCGGATCCTTGAGCTCCTCTGACAGAATCTGCGAGAATCCGAGGATGCCATTGAGCGGGGTACGAAGCTCATGGCCTATATTCTGCATGATAATTGCCTTAAGCCTGTTGGCTTCCTCTGCAGCTTCTTTGGCCTTGATCAATTGAATCTCGGCAAGCTTTCTTTCCGAAATATCACGCGTAAATGTAGAAAATCCGACAACGCGGCTTTCAACCCGTATGGGATAATAGAACATTTCGTAGTACTTTTCAGCCGGCACCGAAGATAGCGGCATTTCGAACTTCAATATGTTGCCGTTCAATACCTGCCGCATGTTATTATCACTATCAATTTTAATATCAACCGGTTGATGATTCTCAAGTATCATCCCCGGCAGGGGCAGATAATTCCACGTTGCGTGATAATGCTTCTCGAATGACTTGTTGCACACGATCATCCTGCCGTGAAAATCCACCATGCAGATCATATCCGGATTATTTTCGATCACCGACATCAAATTTGCCCGGGACTTGCGCAGTGTGTCTTCAATTCGCTTTTTCTCGGTAATATCGTCCTTGATGGCAATGAAATTCGAAATTTTCCCATTTTCGTCAAAAATCGGGGAGATGTGGCTGGAATCCCAGAAGTAGTCGCCATTTTTTTTCTTGTTGAAGATCTCGCCGCGCCAGCTCTTCCCGCTTGTGATCTCGTTCCAAAGCTCTTCGTAGAAATCCCTCATGTGATAGCCCGATTTCAGAATGCTCGGTTTCCTGCCATCCACTTCTTCCATGCTCCACCCGGTCACCTCGGAGAATTTCTGGTTGACGTACTCTATTGTGCCGTCCGTGGTGGTGATAATAATCATGTTGCTGGATTGCTCGACTCCTGCCGTAAGCTTCCTGATTTTCGAGGAGGCCTTCTTGATCTCGCTCATGTCAACTGCCGTGACTATAAGCTCCGACAACGAGTTCCTTTCCTTCACCGAGGACGCGCTGACAAATACGTCCTTTATCTCACCGTTTTTGCATCTGAGCCTTGTGCTGATCTGCCCGAACCCCTTTGCCCTTATCTGGACCTGAATTTCCCTGACTGCCTTCAGGCACTCTTCGAAGCACGGAAAGAGAACAATAAAATTCTTCCCTTTAATCTCGTCCGTTGTGAACCCGGACATCTCTTCGAACTTCTTGTTATAATATCCCATCCGGCGGTTTTTGATCACGCCGATACCAATCGGTGCGGCCATGAATATGGACTTGAGCAGGGACAGGCTCTCGGTCAGCAGCTTCTCACCTGCTTTCTTGTGCGTTATATCCTGCACCTGCATCATGAAGAATGCTGTTTTCCCGTTATCATATGCTATCGTGGAGGCATCGATCAATCCTATGCCTATGGAGCCGTACCTTCCAACCAGCCGCCTTTCCCCCCTGAAAGAATCTATGGAGCCGGCAGTGGGAGCAAGGAACTCTTTGAAATCATCATCAAAATCATCTTTATGAACAATTTTCGATATATGCTTCGCGATAAGCTCTTCTTTTTGATAATTCAGCATCGAGGCCAGAGCATTATTCAAAAGCAGAAAATCGCCCGCAAGGCTGATTATTGCCATGCCTGTCGGCGAGTTGTCGAAAGCCATGCGGAAACGCTCTTCGCTCAGCTTGAATTTTTTCTCGGCTTTTTTCTGCTTGCTGTTGTCAGTGATTGTCTGCAGCAGCCCCACGGGCTTATCCCCGTCGAAAAGCGAAACGCCCCTGACCGTGATATGCTGCTCGCTTCCGGTCAATTTTTGGCATTCCGTCACAAGGCCGGGTTTCAGGCCCTCTATTAAGGCACATTCGGTGCAGGCTGAGGGCACGCGATGAAAAAGATCATTACACTTCTTTCCGACTAATTCTTCGGCATCCATTCCAAGGAACCTTGCTGCCGATTTGTTTGCCCAGACTACGGACAAATCAACATCATATACTAATATCATCTCCGATAGAGAATCCAGGAGCTGAGTCGGGTATTTCAGCAGTACAGCGAGGATCGAGGATGATTTCTTCCCGATGGTATCTAAACCGTTAGTCTGGTTTGCCGGTTGGATCGAATTGTCCATTTTGTTCTCGAATTTTGATATTTTTCAAACCCTTCAACGCCATATTTGCTTTTTATCTCAACGAGCACAGGCGGCTGAAGGCAGCAGCCAAAAATCAGCAATAATTCCGGGTAATATCTTCAATCTCGGCAAATGTCTTTTTCAAATCATCGTTCACGACCACAAAATCAAACTCGTTCGAGTGCTGAATTTCTATCCTGGCCCTGGCAATGCGCCGGCTTAGCTGCTCTTCAGTCTCTGTGCCCCTGTTCCTCAGTCTTGCTTCCAGCACCTCGAGGTCCGGCGGGGCGATGAAAATCAGCAGTGCCAGCTCCGGATAAGCTTTTTTCAAAGATAGCGCTCCCTTCACGTCAACGTCAAAAAGCATTCTTTTGCCATCTTTCAGCTTCGCATCAATTTCACTCTTCAGAGTGCCATAATAATTGCCGAATATCTCTTCAAATTCGACCAGGTCCCCGAGTGAAATCCGCTCTTCGAACTCATCCTTGGTTAAAAAGTAATAATGCTTTCCATTTTCTTCGCCGTTCCTCTTGCCGCGAGTAGTGGCCGAGACAGAGAACTCGAGGTCGGGCATAAGTTTCATTAAATGCCCTGCAACCGTTGATTTGCCGCCGCCGCTCGGAGAAGATAACACAATAAGCTTCTTCCTTGTCATTATATTCTTTTTGCGCCCTGTCTATAAAACCAAAACTGAACAAAAATAAAAAATTTTTTCCTATATCTTGCTATTCATCCCAATTAAGATGTTTTCAAACAGACTTTCTCTCTCGCCCCGGAAAATTTTTTTATCGAATCTTTTTACCAATTAATTTAATTTGAGATTTTTATGTATCTTTGCGTGCAAATATGTTGCAAAAGCGTTGGCAGTTTGAATGGCTCTGGTTCCCTTGATTGATAGCAAGTACTTAGCTACTTTTCAACAGGCCGCGGAGTTCCTGAAATCGGAAACAGGCAGTTTTCCGGAAACAGCTTTCGTGACCGGAACCGGATTATCCTCATCATTCAATATTCCCGGGGCGTCCCAATCTATCGATTTTAAAGATATTCCCGGAATGCCCGTGCCCCAATGCCCGGGACATGGCCAAAAGCTTCTCGTGTTTGAATCAGCAGGAAAAAAAGTTGCCGTATTCAGCGGCAAAGTGCACCTTTACGAGGGCATCAGCCTCTACGAGGTGCTCGCGCAGGTATTTGTTGCAGGCCTTTCGGGGTGCAGGCGGATGGCGTTCGCCTGCGCGGCGGGAGGGCTGAATCCGCTATATAACCCCGGGGACCTTATGCTCCACTCCGGACATTTGAATTTCACCGGGAAAAGAATCCAGACAATTTTCAAGGAAAGATACCTGCTCGGCATGTTGAAGTATTCGTCAGATCCTCTTGACAGGGAATGGCTTGAACAAGCATCATCATCGCTCGGCCACGCGGGTGTGCCATTCCGGATGGGGAATTTTGCCCAGGTTACGGGGCCTAATTATGAAACTCCTGCCGAAGTCAGGTACTACAGCCGGTCGGGTGCCGACGCGATCGGTATGTCAACGGTGCTCGAAGCCAGGGCTGCCGGCCTGATCGGCATGAGGACCGCTGCCTGCTCAATCATAACAAATACTCCGCGCGATCCCGGCAGGCCAAAGCTTAACCATAGTTACGTTGAGAACGTTGCCAAAAGCTCGGCCGGGCTTGCAGGCAGATTCTTCGATGCGCTCCTGATGTAAGTGTTTTATTTCTTGTGAATAACAACACTTCGGTTAGAAAAACAATATTAAGTTTATTTTAGTTCTTTCGACAATTTATTTTTTACCTGTATGATGAAAGTTAAGATAAATAAAACAGGATCATCATGCCTGAATGAGCCGTGGAATGCTTATTGAGGCCGGGTGATTCCATTATCTTCGGCAATTTAATATAGTTATGTTATTAGTCAATTTATATTCGGAGAAGAAATGGATTTTACTAAACAAGACGCTCTTGATTACCATTCCACGGGCAGGAAAGGAAAAATTGAAGTAATTACCACCAAGCCGTGTGTCACTCAGCGCGACTTGTCCCTCGCGTATTCACCCGGTGTGGCAGAGCCCTGCCGCGAGATTCACAAGGACACTTCCAAGGTGTTCGACTATACTGCCAAGGGCAACCTCGTGGCTGTGATTTCCAACGGCACGGCAGTGCTCGGGCTCGGGGACATCGGGCCCGAAGCAGGCAAACCCGTTATGGAAGGCAAAGGCGTGCTTTTCAAAACTTTTTCCGATATCGACGTATTCGACATTGAAGTGGATAGCAAGGACGTCAACGAGATCATCCGCTTCTGCGAGATGATTGCCCCCACATTCGGCGGCATCAATCTTGAAGATATAAAGGGCCCTGAATGCTTCTATATTGAAGACGCTCTGAAAAAATCATGCAATATTCCCGTCTTTCACGATGACCAGCATGGAACGGCCATCATCAGCGGCGCGGCACTGCTGAACGCGATCGAGCTTTCGGGCAAGAAAATGAGCGAAGTAAAAGCCGTTTATAACGGCGCCGGTGCCTCCGGCATCGCCTGCGCTACGTTCCACATCAGCCTGGGCCTCAACCCCGAGAACGTGATCCTTTGCGACTCGAAGGGCGTTATTTATAAAGGCAGAACCCAGGGCATGAACGAATTCAAAGAAGCGTTCGCCGTTGAAACAGACAGGCGTACTCTTGCAGAGGCTCTCGTGGGGGCTGATATTTTCTTCGGCCTTTCACAGGGCAATTGCGTGACGAAGGATATGATCAAGCCCATGGCGCCCGATCCGATCATTTTCGCCATGGCCAACCCTGACCCTGAGATTCCCTACGAGGACGCCATCGAGGCCAGGCCTGATGTCATCATGGCAACAGGAAGATCAGACTATCCTAACCAGGTGAATAACGTGCTCGGTTTCCCATTCATTTTCCGCGGAGCTCTCGACGTGCATGCCTCGAAAATAAACGAGGAAATGAAACGCGCAGCTTCATACGCTCTTGCAGCACTCGCGAAGGAAGAAGTTCCCGAGATAGTGAAGAGAGCTTACGGCGTCCAGGAAATGAGCTTCGGCAAGCAATATATCATTCCCAAGCCATTTGATCCGCGCGTGCTGACGTGGGTATCCTCCGCGGTGGCAAAAGCTGCTATGGACACCGGAGTGGCCGGCCAGCCGATTGAAGACTTTGAGCAGTATAAATACGAGCTTGAACTGAGAATGGGCAGGGTGAAATCCTTCATGCACGACACTTTCAAGAAAGCCTCCGGAAGCCCCAAAACCGTTGTTTATCCCGAGGGCGAAGAAGCCAAGATCATTAAGGCCGCCATTCTTGCAAAACAGGAAAATATCGCGTTCCCGATACTTCTCGGCAATCCCGCAAAGATCCAAAAAGTGGCCGAAGAGCACAACTACGATATCGAAGGGCTCAAAATTATTGATCCCGAGAACTCGGAGCTCACAGAGAAGTATATCGACGAATATTACAGCTTGCGCCAGCGCAAGGGTATCACACGCATCGAGGCCAAAAAGCGTATGCTCCAGCAGCACAATTATTTCGGCGCAATGATGGTGCATATGGGAGACGCCTGCAGCATGATTTCAGGGCTTACAACTCACTATCCAGACACGATCCGCCCGGCTTTGGAGATCATCGGAAAGGATCCGGAATATTCGAAAGTTTGCGGACTCTACATGGTCTCGACCAAAAAGAAAACATATTTCCTTGCAGACACGTCGGTTAATCTCAATCCCTGCGCGGAAGAAGTCGCCGATATCGCGCTGCTTGCTGCCAAGTGCGCACGCAATTTCGACATCACACCCAAAGTAGCATTGCTTTCCTATAGCAA
>CAZIHB010000037.1:0-10652 GCA_964538535.1 uncultured Hyphomicrobiales bacterium
GTTCAGGAGATTCAGGTTCATTCGCGCGGAACTGATGCATAAAAAGCTGACGAAGCTCGGTTTCAATTTTGATTTCGACCTGATCATAAAAAAAGCCGACCAGGCACCCATAGCAAGGCCGCACATTGCCGATGTGCTGGTTGATCTCGGTTACGTGAAATCGCCTAAGGAAGCTTTTCAAAGCTTTATCGGCGACGGGGGAGTGGCATATCAGGCAAAAGCACAGTTTTTGGTTGAAAATGCGATCAAGCTCATAAATAGATGCGGCGGAGTTGCAGTGCTTGCCCATCCTGCGAACACAGTCGATCAATCGACACTCTACAGGATGATAAAGTCAGGACTTGACGGGATAGAAGTTTGCCACCCGAGCCACAATCAGCAGCAGCAGAAATTTTACCACACGATCGCCGGGCAATATTGGCTGATTGAAACTGGCGGATCGGATTTCCACGGCAAGAAAGAATATGAGTTTTCGAACCTGGGTAAATATACAGTGCCGTACTCGGTTGTGGAGTCCATAAGATATCATTCTGCATTGAGATAGAGATCCTTCGCCATCATCGGCATGGCTGCCGGGCGTTATAGATCTGAATAACTCAAATCGAGCATCGAGAATTTATAGTATTATTCAATTGGAATCAATCAAGCAGTTCCGGCCTGATTTTCTTTGTTTTCTCCAACGCCATTTCCATTCTCCATTTGCTGATTTCAGCATGGTTGCCTCCGAGCAGCACTTCCGGCACCTTCATGCCGCGGAAATCCGCGGGCCGGGTATATTGAGGGGGCTCAAGTAGGCCTGCCTGGTATGAATCATCCAGCGCGCTCTCGGCATCGCCGATCGCACCCGGCAGCAGCCTGACGATGGCATCGGTGAGTACGGCTGCCGGCAGCTCTCCGCCCGTCAGGACAAATTCCCCGATAGATATTTCCCTCGTGACAAGCACGTCGCGTATTCTCTGGTCGATTCCCTTGTAGTGGCCGGCGAGTATTATCAGATTCTTCTTCATCGAAAGCTCGTTGCAGACGGACTGATTGAGCAGTGGGGCATCAGCAGTCATGAAAATCACTTCGTCATATTCTCTTTCAGCCTTGAGTTTCTCGATGCAATCAAAAACAGGCTGGCATTTGATCAGCATTCCGGCTCCGCCTCCGAAGGGAGGAGTATCGATGTGCCTGTATTTATCTAGGGCATAATCATGCAGGTTATGCAAATGAATATCAACGAGATTCTTTTCAACGGCGTTTTTGATTATACTACAGCCAAAAACCGAAATGAAGGTTTCAGGCACAGCAGAAACAATATCTATCCTGAGAGGGTTATTCATCTTCTTCACTTCCGGAAGTGTCAGTCAGGTCCATAAGGCCCGGCATGAGAAAAATTTTGATAATTTTTGAGCCAATGTCAACGAACTTGATAAATTCATCAACAACGGGCACAGGCAGCTGCCCCTGAGGTGTATCAACAACCCAGACATCATTGGCAGGCATATGCCACACGTCAATAACCTCGCCAATCGGCGCACCGGTCTCGAAATCAGAGACTTTGCAGCCGATAATATCCGAAGTCATTCGAATTCCGGAATTGCTCTTTCTTATATCAGCCTCGTCGATATAAATACCCTGTTCCCTTAATGAGAGTGCACTTTCATCATTGTCAATTTCACGGAGAAGCAGGAGTGCGCCGTCATTTGCCTTCTTCCACCTGCTCAGGGTGTAGCGCTTTGAGAATTGCTCGGAGAAGCCGACAAGGAGAGTGCAGCCCGGTGCGAGCTTCCTGACGTCGCGCGGCACGTCGTTGACGAACATTTCACCCTTGAAGCTTCGGCTTTTTACGATAGTGCCAATATAAATGAATGCCATGAAATCAGGTTTTGATACAACATAAAAAATGCAATTTACGAAATTAAATATAATCCGATAAAGCATTGATTTAGTAAAAATGGAGAGATATTGGCATACTATTTGAGTGGAAAGGGTTAGATATTTTAGTATTTATCAACTTTGCGGCAAGCAAAATGAGGAATTTCGCGTCAGTAATAAGCCTTATAATCATAACGCTCGGCGCGTGGCAGTGCGAAACGGCCATGGCCGGAAGCTTTGATACGATAGACGGGGCGTTGAATCGAAAAAACAACAACAACAAGGTTGACCTGCTCAACCTGCTTGCCGAAAGATCAGCGAAAATAAAGCCCGATTCATCGCTGATATATTCAGGAAATGCCGCTGCACTCGCCAGGAAAACCGGCAACAGGGCAGGCCTTGCCAAGGCAATGCAGAATGCCGGAACAGCTTACGAGAAGAAAAGGGATTACGGCAGGGCAATCACGGAGTATTCGAATGCAGCCCGGATTTATAACGACTTATACAGAAGAGATGATGCCGCGCACATGTCGAACATCATCGGCATACTATATTTTTATCTCGGGAACTACGATCAGGCCAGAAAACATTATTTCTCCGTTTATAATGACCGCGAGAATATAAAAGACAGCAAAATCACGGGCAACGCGATACACAACCTTCTGCTGCTCTGCAAGGAGCAGGGGGACTATAATTCTGCAATAAGATATGCCTACGAACTACTCCAATTTTGGAAAAACA
Source organism: uncultured Hyphomicrobiales bacterium (assembly GCA_964538535.1). Taxonomy (GTDB): domain Bacteria; phylum Bacteroidota; class Ignavibacteria; order Kapaibacteriales; family UBA2268; genus CAZIHB01. The sequence continues at coordinate 2,602 of CAZIHB010000037.1, forward strand.
CCGGCACCCGCAGGGATATTGCAGATGCATACAGCTATCTTGGCAAGCTGTTCCTTGCCGTCGGCGACTATCAGAAATCGCTGGAATCGCATATCGAAGAGCTGAAGATGCGCGACCTCTCGGACGATAAAGAGGGGGCCGATATTGCCATAAACAACATTGCAAAGATATATTCCTCGATGCATAAATATGATCTCGCGATAAAATACTATAACATTTCACTCAGGAATTTTGAAGAAAAGGGCAACAAAGAGCAGATTGCCAGGATAAAAACAAGGATTGGCAAGACTCTTTATGAAATGGGGGATTATCAAAAATCATTGATTCACTACAACGAGGCTCTGAAAATTGCCGAGGAAGTGAATGATCTGCAGGGTAAGGCAGTCCTTTTGAACAATATAGGGCTCGTTTACAAAACAACGGGGCAATACAGGCAGGCTCTCGGGTATTGCCTGAAAGCGATAGCCATAAGGGAACAGGAGAAAGTTGACGAGAATATATTCTACCCGCTTTCAAGCGTGGCAGAGATCTGCATGAACCTGAACAGGTATGACGACGCGATTAATTATGCCGACAGAGCATTCCGCGTGGCACGCGACAACGACAGGAAGCCGCTAATCAAGGAAGCCTATTATCTTTTTTATCAGATTTATTCAAAGATGGGAAAGACAAAGGATGCTCTTGATTACCACCTGAAATTCACGATGCTGAAGGATTCACTGATCAATGACGAGATGAACGGAAAGATTGCCGAGCTTCAGGTGAAGTACGAGACGGCCAAGAAAGATCAGGAAAACCATATACTAAAAAAATCCAATGAAGCACAGCTGGAGAAGAATAAAATCCAGAGAAATTACTTCGTCGTGATATCAGCACTGATATTGCTTTTGATGGCGGTTGTGATTAACAGGTATCATCAGAAGCAAAAGGCAAACAGGCTGCTGAGCGAGATGAACGGGAAAATACTCAGCCAGCATGACGAGCTGGAAGTGATTGTAGAGCAATTGAGAGAGAGTGAGGAAGGACTGAGGGAAGCAAATATCACAAAGGATAAATTTTTCTCCATAATTGCTCACGATCTTAAGAATCCGCTGCAGGCAATTATTCTATCCTCGGATCTATTGATGAACAAGTTCAAGGCGATGACGGGAGAGCAGCTGCTTGAGCTTATCAGCAACATACACCGCTCGGGCAACCATCTTGCCAATCTGCTGCAGAATTTATTGCAATGGGCCAGAACTCAGACAGGTAAAATTGATTTCTCACCCGAGCGCGTCAATATTCAGCTTATCACGGCGGACTGCATCAATTTGCTTGCAGAGCAGGCACACGTGAAACAGATTTTTGTCTATTCGAGCCTGGTAGAAAATACTTTTGTTACAGCCGATCCCCATATGCTATCCACTATAATCAGGAATCTGCTCGGCAACGCGATAAAATTCACGGCCGAGAATGGCAGTATTGTCATCTCGGGAGAAGACCACGGTGATTACATGGAGGTGAGCGTGAAAGACACAGGAATCGGCATCAGCAATGAAGACATCGACAAACTGTTCAGGATTGACGTGAATCACACGACAATCGGCACATCAAAAGAGAAAGGCACAGGGCTCGGGCTGATACTGACCAAGGAGTTTGTCGAGATGAATCACGGCAGGATCTGGGTGGAAAGTGAACTGAATACAGGCAGCAAATTTACATTCACAATTCCAAAGCATTGAATTATAATCATAAAGCCTGCCGGCAGGCAATATGTGCAAAAAAAATTGGGAATATTTTTATAATATTGCCCAATTAATGACAGACTGAATCGTTAAACATTCGTGGATTAACTGAATAGTTTTAACGTTAACATACTTTTATTTTTGGATAAGGTTATGAGAGTATTAGTAATTGACTGTAGTCCCGGCAGCAAGATTGAAGATACTTCGATGCTACTTAAGCCGTTTATTGAAGGTGTGGCAGCCGCGGGCGGCGAGTGCGAAGTTTTTTACGCCGATAAAATGGATATACAGCCTTGCCGGGGGTGCCTCGAAAAAAATATCTTCGATCCGCATTGCGAGTGCAGGTGCAATGATGATATGTGCAGGATTTATCCGAAACTTAAAGATTCTGATGTATGGGTATTTGCCGCGCCGGCCGAGAACGGGAATATACCGCACAAGCTGGTAAACATACTCGACAGGATGTCTCCTCTTTTCGATCCTGATGCCGATAATTCCGAGGCCGAATCCGGTTTGCAGGCGGAAAGCGGCAAAAAGGGCAAAATTGTTTTTATTTCAACAACAAAATCGTGGGGAACGGATAATTTTGATACAATTTTAGACCATTTCATAACAGTCAGCGGGCTGTTTTCAAAAGAGTTTGCTGGAGCGATACTCAGGCCTCATTTCAATGCTTTCAGGGCTTTGAACAAAATCAACAAACCTGTGGTCAGCAATATCCTGGATTCAGTTAATCGTTCCGGCAGGGCGGTTGTTCTGAACGGAAAAATTCCTTCCGATATGCTTAGCAATATCAGGCGCGAACTTGTTCCCAAAGATTCCCTTTTGCTCGAGATAAGCAATTTCCTGAACAACGGGCGCGAATAGCATAATAAATTTGATAAAAGCTGTCCCGAAATCATTCAGAAAATGCTTTTTGGACAGCTTTTTTATATACTTACCATGTCCTTTCCCAGAAATGCCGTCACCGATCCAAAACCGATTTCAAGCCCGAATGTCTCTTCAAGTGGTATCCCGCAGAGTATATGCGCCATGCAGCGAATCACTCCCGAATGAGTGACGCAAACTGCAGCGCCGTTTTTCTGAATTGATAGACCGTTCAGAAAATCATTTACTCTGGCCAGCACATCAATAAAACTCTCTCCTCCCGGCGCGGGAGTATGTATATAGTCCTTGAACCACCTTTGCGAAGTCTCGTCGTTAATCTTATCCCAGCGGCAAAGCTCCCAGCTGCCGAAATCCATTTCGCGCAAGAGTGGTGCAATGATAACCTGTTCTGTCCCGGCAATTTCTTCAGCCAGCCTTCTGCATCTAATGAGTGGTGATGTATATATACTGCCGATTTTCACACCGCCGAGCTTTTCAATGACTCTCCGGGAATCAGCCGGGAATGAACCGGGCAAGGCGAGATCGCTTTTGCCGTAGCATACTCCGGGCTGAACGAGCGGAGCAGTGTGCCTGACAGCAATGAAGGTCATATCAGCCCGCGTGTGCTGATGGCAAGAAAGTACATGTAGAAGAGAATCTCATTTATCTGCTGAGTTGCTCCGAGGCAATCGCCCGTGTAGCCGTCTATCCACTTTTTGAAGTAGCTGCCGAGTAAGATGGTAGCGGCAATCATCGGTAGAAGAACAAGCGAAGGTATAAATGATTTATTTGCAAAAATGAGCCAGGCAAGTGGAGCCAATCCGATGGCGAGAGCCACGGCAAAATCCGAATTGCACAATTTCTTGGCTACAGGCTTGGCCTTACTGTCTTCATTTTCTCTGGCGTAGTCCATGAACCTGATGATAAGAACCGGCATTGCCCGGCTTGCACCGTGCCCGGCTATCAAAACCGGTACAAGCAAAGCAGGGCGAAAAGAGCTGAGAGTGACGTACTTCATCCCAAGCATTGAAATCAGGCCGACAGCACCATAAGTGCCGATTCGGGAGTCCTTCATGATGTCGAGAATTTTTCTTTTGTCCCATCCGCCGCCAAATCCGTCACACATATCAGCGAATCCATCCTCGTGGAAAGAGCCGGTGATAAAAATTGTCGTGGCCATGGTTATGGCTACCGTCACGCCATAGGGAAATACAAAGAAAGAGATGAAGGCCGCCAGTGATGCTATAGCAGCCACGATAATGCCTGCGAGAGGGTAATACTTCGTTGATCTGTTGTGGCTTTCCTCCGAATAGCCCAGATTAACAGGGCAGGGGATCCTGCTATAGAACATCAGGGCAGTCAGAAATATATTCAATTCCTTTTTCACTGTTGCAGCCTCTCTGCCACTCCTTCAGATTCAAAACTTCCCATCTCGCGCATGAAAGCGCACGCGGCACTAATAACCGGAATAGCCAAAGCTGCGCCGGTGGCCTCGCCGAGCCTCATTCCAAGAGATAATATAGGCTTGGCACCGAGATAATCAAGCATCAGTTCATGTGCACGCTCATCGGAGAGATGAGCAAAAAGGCAGTACTCCCGGACAAGCGGATTGAATCTGCAAGCTGCCGCCAAAGCTGAAGTGATGATAAACCCGTCGATTACAATTAGAATTTTTAACTCTGCAGCCTTGAGCATGGCACCCACAATCATGGCTATCTCGAATCCGCCGAGTGCGGAAAGAATTTCCAGGGGAGTTTGTTTATTCTCATGGAGCTGAAGGCCCCGCTTTACTGCCTGAAGTTTACGTTCGTAAGCCGAATTAACCACACCGCTCCCCGGCCCGACGCATTTCTCGGCCGGCAGTCCCGATATTTTTGCAAAAAGAGCGGCAGCTGAAGTAGTATTGCCAATTCCCATTTCACCAAAAGCCACCGTGTTCGATCCCTCGAGGCAGGTTTCCTGCACAATTTCGGCTCCCTTTATCATGGCCCGCGTGCATTCTTCTTTGGTCATGGCGGATTGCCTGGAAAAGTTCTTCGTGCCACTCGAAATCCTTGCAGAGATTAAACCGGGAATCGGGGAAATGTCGGATTTTATCCCCGCGTCAACTATTTTCAGGCTGACCCCGTTCAATCTTGAGAATACATTCACACCGGCCTTGCCCGAAAGGTAGCTCCTCACCATCTGGGCCGTCACTTCTTGCGGGAAGAGGCTTACCTGCTCTTCCATCACACCGTGATCGGCAGCGAAAAGAATAATCGCGGGATTCTTGACCTCAGGATTCAAAGTACTGCCGATCAGAGCTGCCCGCTCTGCAATCATTTCGAGCATTCCGAGAGATCCCGGAGGCTTTATTTTGTTGTCAATTTTTTTAAGAATTTCCGGCCTGATCGAATAATCAGGCTTTTGAATATTGAAATACATCTTTACTTTGCCAAATAAAAACAAAGAGACAAAAATAAAGATGTTCTGAAGAACATTGCCAACAATTCGGTTTCAATAATCGAAAATCATATAAAAAGTGCGTTTTATTTGTTAGTTTTGAAAATGTATTTTTGAATATTCAGATAAAAAAAGTCAGATTATGAGCATTACATATAAAGCCGCGGGCGTGGATATTGAAGCCGGCGAGGAAACAGTAAACAGAATCAAACCATTGGTAAGATCAACGTTCAACGATAAGGTGCTTACAGATATCGGCCTCTTTGGCGGCTTTTTCGACGCCAGGTTCGAAGGCATGAAACACCCGATTCTTGTTTCAAGCGTTGACGGCGTCGGGACCAAGCTGAAAATTGCTTTTTCCATGAATAAGCACCACACCGTCGGCCATTGCCTTGTGAATCATTGCGTCAACGATATTCTATGCTGCGGAGCCAGGCCTTTATTCTTCCTGGATTATTTCGCAACCGGAAAGCTGAGCCCGGAAATTGCCGAAAAAGTTATTTCCGGCTTCGTAGAGGGATGCAAGGAAAACGGCGTGGCCCTTATCGGCGGAGAGACAGCCGAGATGCCTTCTCTCTATCAGGATGGCGAATATGATATGTCCGGTACGATAGTCGGTGTCGTGGATAAGGAAAAAATTGTCAACGGCAAGAATATAAAGCCCGGCGACGTGATGATCGGCCTGCCATCGAGCGGGCTTCACACAAACGGCTATTCCCTTGCAAGGGCGGTTCTCTTCCCGAAATACAATACGGATCAATATGTTAATGAACTCGGCACGAGCATTGGGGAAGCTCTGCTTGCCGTGCACAGATCTTATTATAAGACTGTTTATCCCCTCGTGGAGCAAAGCCTGCTCACCGGTATTTCTCATATCACCGGAGGCGGACTGGTCGGGAATACTTCGAGGATCCTGCCCAAGGATATGAAAATGGATATTAACTGGGCCGGTTGGAGCAGAAAACCTATCTTCAGCCTGATACAAAAAGCCGGGAAAATTGATGAAGAAGAGATGCGCAAGGCTTTCAACCTGGGTGTCGGAATGGTTTTGATCACGCGCGAGGAGAATGCCGATGCCGTGCTTAAAGCTTGCAGCGAAGCCGAGCCGTTCCTGGTGGGCAGAATCGTTTAATACTTTTCTTCATGTGCTGCACGAAAGAACATCAAAAAATAAATTCGCGATTTGCCTGCAAAGCAGCCGCGTTTTTTTTTTGATGGGACGTATCCTGCTATCCGGCAGGCTGACTGAATCTCGGTATTTTCCAATCAATAGAGGTTAGCTTCAAGGCTTGCCTCCATCTCGCGCCATATTTTCTGGCAAGGGAAGTTGTTTTCATATAGAGCTTTGCCAAGAATAACCGAATCAATTCCGGCGCCCGAGCATTCCGACAGCTGCCAGAGGTGCTCGGGAGTGTATATACCCTGATTGAGCGTGAGCCTGAGTTTGGTCTCAGTGGCGAAGGATTTCAGCGTGTCGAAATTAACAACTGTCCCCGTGTTCAGATATGAAATGTCGCCATAAACCGCCCTCTGGGCGCCAAGGTTTTTAATATAGCCGGCATACTCGACAGCAGTCAGTGAAACTCCCGATTGCCCGAGATGAACACGCCCGTTGGCGATCCTGATGCTGAAGGCCACTCTTGACGGCGTATAGTTGCGCAGCAGGCATTTTACTCCTTCCGGGTCACGCAGCGCGAGGTCGGTCAGGGTGACGCGGTAAACGCCGTTATCAAGGAACATGCTGCATTCCTCGCAGGTCTGGAAATTGGAGTAGAGCTGGAGTGGAATATCAATCGAATCGGAAATATATAAGATCGCGTTGGCGTTCAGGTGGTTGTTGTCGCTGTAAAAAGAATCGTTATCGACAATCTGAAGCGATTTTGAGTTCTCTTTTCGCCACAGCCGGCAAAGGGCCAGCGGATCCTCGGCAAGGGATTTGTAATAGGCCTCGGTGCCTTTCTCCCCGATAATTTTTCTCGGGGAAGTGCCATTTGTCAGTTCGATTGATGGAATAACAAGTATCATTTTTTTTCTCAAAGCCTATAAATTGACAGCCACCCTGAGTGCAAGCCTGATAATTTTCTCGGCGGAAAGCTCTTGCGCGGGATTGTCGGATAATACTCTTTTGACGGACTTCTCGGCAATTCCGCTGTTATAGCCCAGCGCGATGAGCGCGGAGACTGCCTCGCGGGCAAGCATCGTTGTTCCCGGCTGATTGCCGGGCTGGAGGGCTGTATCGTCCATTTTCAACATTTTATCACGCAGCTCGACAACAAGCCTTTCCGCGGTTTTTTTCCCGACTCCCGGCAGCTTTTGCAGTGCGTGAAGATTGCTCGAGATAATGTGCGACCGCAGCTCGTCAATTGTGATCGAGGACAGTATGCCAAGAGCAGATTTCGGTCCGATGCCTGATACCGACTTGAGAAGCTTGAAAGCCTCACGCTCGGATTCCTCGTGAAAAGCAAAAAGATTGAGAGAATCTTCCCTCGGAATCAGCACTGTCAGCAGTAATACCTCGCTTCCCACATCAGGCAAATGCCCGCTCGTGATCACAGATATACTCGCACCGTAACCGACGCCGCAGCATTCCACGACGACCTCGGTTGAACTCTTAAAAACAAGTTTGCCTCTTATCTGACTTATCATGTTGATGCTCCTATTCTGCAAAAATATCAAAAAATACCGGATTTTAATCTCGGAACGTCTATTTTCGTTAGTAAATATCATGCAGATCATGATTTCACATCATGGGAAAGGGCGATGGGTACTCCGGGAGCGCGGCCTGAGTGAAAAGTCCCGATTATAGCAATAAAGTAGTGACTTGTTATTTCCGCGAAAGCGAAAACTATTCTATCGTCATTTCCGCGCAGGAGCCTGTGTAAAAAGACCCGATTACAGCGAATAAACCTTTCTTCGTCATTCCCGCGCAGGCGGGAACCTATAGATATATAAGAACTTGTGGGTCTCCGCCTCCGCGGAGATGACACCGGGAAAGAGCCGGTGCCGTGGTTTTTACAC
>CAZIHB010000038.1:0-10632 GCA_964538535.1 uncultured Hyphomicrobiales bacterium
CCTTGGAAAAAACCAATTATTGCTGTACGGGTATGAAATTCGTAACCTCGTTATACAATTCTTCAATTATATCCTCTTCTCTGACCTTTTTTATCACAACACCCTTCCTGAAAAGGAGTGCCTCGCCTTTGCCGCAGGCAATGCCAATATCAGCTTCCATCGCTTCTCCCGGCCCGTTCACCGCGCAGCCCATCACGGCCAGCTTCACGTTTTTTTTGATGCCCCGCAGCCGCGATTCCAGTGCCCTCGTGATGCTGAACAAATCGACCTGCACCCTTCCGCATGTCGGGCAGGAAATAAGCTCCACTCCACGATCTGCCAGCCCCAGGGAGCGCAGTATCTCAATTCCGGCCGCCACTTCTTCCTCGGGATGATCGGTGAGCGACACCCTGATCGTGTCACCGATGCCCTCGGCCAGCAGCGTGCCGATGCCCACGCACGATTTGATCGTGCCGACCCGGTTCGTCCCGGCCTCTGTCACACCCAGGTGAAGCGGGTAGTCGGTCTTGCTGTCAATCAGCCTGTATGCCGCGATCATTAGCGGCACTGAAGTTGACTTGACGGATATAATTAAATCCCCGAAGCCGAATTCTTCCGCGAGCTCCGCGTTGCGCATGGCGCTGTCGTATAGTGCCTCGGCCGTGGGATGCCCGTACTTCTCGAGCAATTCCTTCTCGAGCGAACCCGAGTTCACGCCGATCCTGATCGGCACACCGCGTGCGGCGGCTGCATCAAGCACCGCCCTGACCCTGTCCCGGCTGCCGATATTTCCCGGATTGATCCTGACTTTAGCCACGCCGCCCTTGATAGCCTTGATAGCGTAAATATGGTTGAAATGTATATCAGCAACGACGGGGACATCCGCCCCGCTGACTATCTCGCCGATCGCGTCGGCAGCGGCGTCGTCATTGACGGTCACCCTCACGATATCGGCACCTGCCTCCGCGCACCGCTTTATCTGCGCCACGGTGGCTTCCACGTCGGCCGTTTTGGTCTTGGTCATCGTCTGCACGCTGACGGGAGAATTGCCGCCCACGGGGACTCGGCCCACCATCACGCGGCGCTTTAATTTACGAGCAAAAGCCGGGGTGTGTTCTTCCCCGGCTTTTTTATTATTCAGAGCTGTGTTTTCATCCATCTTGTCAGATTCTCTTGCTTAATTCCAATAATATCTTTTTTTCTCTCTCGGATAGGTTCTGATAGCCCGAGGCAGAGATTTTGTCGAGTATCTCGTCAATTCTTGCCTGGGTGATTTCTTCCCCGTCCACCTCGATCGGGCGCTTTGCCGGCCTCGGGGTGCTCTCCGGGACGGCAGGAGTCACAACGGCAGCAGGCCTTCCCTTCATTGGATAGACCTCGGCGCCACCTCTTTCACGCCCCGAATTATATTCGCCTATGTTATTATAATAAGATCTTTTTTTCGAGAAAAGCCTCTCGAATGACCTGAAAATGCCGAGCTTATCCCCGAATTTCAAGAGCAGGAACCCCGTGAGCGCCCCGCCGATATGCGCGAAGTGCGCCACTCCGTCATTGCCCATTATACCTGAGACCATCTCGAGGCCGGCAAAGAGAATAACAAAAATCTTGGCCGGAATGGGAATGAAAAACGGGAACATTATTATTGACCTATCCGGGAAAGTGAGCCCAAAGGCCAGCAGTAGGCCGTAAATGGCGCCTGAAGCCCCGACAGTGGGCGCCACGGACGTCAGCATAGGGCTGATGAAGAGCTGCACAAGCCCGGCTCCTATGCCGCAAAGCAGGTAATAGAGCAAAAACTTCTTTCCGCCCCAGCGTGATTCAAGTTCCGACCCGAACATCCAGAGGGCGAACAGGTTGAAAAAGATATGGCTGAAGCCACCGTGCATAAACTGATAGGTCAGAAGCTGCCATGCATAGAAGGAAGTTTCAACACCCCTGTAAGTAGTGAAGCCGTCCCATGGCTGGAGGGCAAAATAGTTCATAAACATGTCCGCGAGCGGCACACCGTTCAGCGTGAACATTTCGAGAAAAAAACTCTGCACGATGAACACGATCACGTTGATAATCAACAGACTTTTCAATACCGGGGGAAATATTCTAAAATTTCCAAACCCATTTTTTACATAATTGCTCATTGCCTGATCTTATAATATAACAAAACTCAAAAGCAAATTCGCGGCTTTCAGGCTCCATCCCCGCACTTAATTCAGGGAAAGAAAGATCGAATTGCCGGAATTGCGAACATCTTCCAATGCTAAAATAAACGTATTCCACTTATCTGCAAAATCCGACCACGACCAAACGAATCCGAAGGGGTCGTGAGTGATATTTTTCCATTTTTCCACCACGTCAGCGAAAGCCAGAATCAGATCGCTCTTTTTAGTGCCATGCATCGAGGTAGTCAGCAGTATCTCGGGCATCAGTGCCAAAGTCTTGTTGAGGAATGCAAGAATCTGGGTGATTGTCTCATGCAGGGCAGGTGTGAGATTCGAATTATTCAACAAACAGGAGGAAAGCTCGTTCGTTGACGCGACAATTGAATTAATGAGATTGATCTGGCTCTTCAATACAACTTCCGTATTCATATCCGGCCTCACTATATAATCAAAAAGGCGAAACGTTAATAAATTAAACGTTTCACCTTCTCTTTTATTCTAAGAAGCCTGGAATTATCTTTCCAGGGCCGCTATCCCGGGCAGCACCTTTCCCTCGAGATACTCGAGCGAGGCTCCCCCGCCCGTCGAAACGTGCGTCACTTTGTGCTCGAACTGCATCTGGGTAATGGCTGAAGCTGAATCCCCGCCGCCGACAATAGTCTTGGCGCCGCGCTTGGTAGCCTCGGCCATTGCCATTGCCACGGAGAATGTCCCCGCGGCGAAATTATCCATTTCGAACACGCCCATGGGGCCGTTCCAAACCACCGTGCCGGCATTCTCGATCACCTCGGTGTATATCTCCCTCGTCCTGGGGCCAATATCCATGCCGCACCAGTCCGGTTCCATCTTGTCCGAGCTGACTGCGCGCCATTCGGCGTTGTTGTCGAAGGATTTCGCGATGACAGTATCAACAGGTAAATAAAGCTTCACACCTTTTGCTTCCGCCATCGATTTCAGCTCGGCAGCCAGGCTGATCTTGTCGGCCTCGAGTATCGATTTGCCGATCTCGTAGCCGAGAGCCTTGAAGAATGTAAATGTCATTCCCCCGCCGATAAGAATCGAATCGCACTTGCCAAGCAGGTTCTTAATGACGTCGATCTTGCCCGAAATCTTCGCGCCGCCGATTATGGCAACAAAGGGCTTTGCAGGCTTGTCGAGTGCTTTGCCAAGATTGTCCAGCTCGCCCAGCATAAGGCTTCCTGCATATCTCTCCTCGAAGAGCCTTGCAAGCGCGTCGATGCTGGCATGTGCCCTGTGGGCGCAGCCGAAGGCATCATCCACGTAGCAGTCACCAAGCTCGGCGAGCCTTGCGGCAAATTCCGGGTTGTTGGCTTCCTCTTCACCATAGAAACGGAGATTCTCGAGCAAAACTATCTCGCCGGGCCCGGCGGATGCAACTGCATCTCTTGCCGGGCTGCCGATGCAGTCAGAAGCGAAATGCACTTTGTATCCGAGCACCTTGTCAAGGTAATCCGCCACGGGCTTCAACGAAAATTCGGGGTTGGGCTTTCCTTTCGGCCGGCCAAGATGAGAAAGCAACACGGGGCAGCCGCCATCACTGATAATCTTATCGATGGTCCGGAGTGCAGCCTTGATGCGCGTGGCATCGTTGATTTTGCCGTCACCGCTCACGGGAACGTTGAAATCAACCCTGACAAGCACTCTTTTACCTTTGAACGATCCGTCATAAATGGATTTTACCATGTCACCTCCGGTGATTATAATTGATCCTTCAATTTCAGAATGAGATCGGTTATGCGGTTGGAGTAACCGAATTCATTGTCGTACCACCCGACAACCTTGACCATCGTTCCCTGAACGTCAGTCAGCTGGGAGTCAAAAATAACCGAGTGGCGGTTGCCAACGATATCACTCGATACGAGCGGCTCTTCGGAATATTCCATGATGCCTTTCATCGGCCCGTTTGCAGCGGCCTTCATGGCAGCGTTGATTTCCTCTTTCGTGGCTTCCTTCTTCAGGATTGCAGTGAAATCGGTCAAAGAGCCATCCGGCACGGGCACTCTCACGGAATATCCGAACAACTTGCCTTTAAGCTCGGGCAGCACGAGGCCGACAGCCTTCGCTGCGCCTGTCGTAGTGGGGATCATGTTAACGGCGGCAGCGCGCGCCCTTCTCAGGTCCTTGTGGGGCAGGTCGAGGATTCTCTGGTCGTTCGTGTAAGCATGAACAGTCAGCATGAAACCTTTCTCCACGCCAAAGCTGTCGTTCAGCACTTTCACCATGGGTGCCAGGCAGTTCGTCGTGCAGGACGCGTTCGAGAGCAGCTGCTCGCGGCCGGTCAGCTTGTCGCCGTTTACTCCGAGCACTACAGTCGCATCCAGCTCGCCCTTCGAGGGGGCCGAAAGCACAACTTTCTTGGCACCGCTTGCAGCCAGATGCTTTTTCAGGGCGTCAGGTGTGGTGAAAACGCCTGTTGATTCGAGGACGATGTCAACATCCTTCCAGGGAATGCTTTCTATTGTTTTCTCGGCGGTGATTGGTATTCTAACGCCGTTAACAATCATGCAATTGCCTTCAACGACAACTTCACCGTCGAACTTGCCGTGAGTAGAGTCGTATTTGAACAGATGTGCCAGCGTGGTTGCATCCGTCAAATCGTTGATGCCCACAAACTCAACCTCGGCGTTTCTATTGAACATCTCGCGGAAAACGAGCCTTCCGATCCTTCCGAAACCGTTGATGGCCAATCTTAGTTTCATTAATCTTCTCCCAATTGGTAATTGTTACATATTATTTATTTTTATAAACACTTTCAAGTTCGTAACGAGACGAACTAAATTATTGAAAATTTGAATATTTCATCGGCCGGTGCCATTCGCCCCGACAAAAGAAAAAACCGCGGACAACCGCGGCACTCAAATTCTTGTCAAAATTAAGCAATATAGGTTTGGAAAAAAAAATAGTGTTTTTTTTATCTATCCTTTTTTATACTTCCGTGCTGCCCGCGCACCTGCTAAACCCCCTTATTTTCGATATTTGCTATCGATATAATTTCCCGATTTTTTTTTCTTGCCAGCTTCGATTTTATGTAATATCTTTGGATTAACCATTTGGTTTAATTGTTTAGTTTGATTTGTCGGTTCAATCAGGAATTTATATGGAAAACGACAGCAAAACATCGCGCAGCGAGGACACTGAGTCAAAAATACTCGCTGCCGCAAAGAAAATTTTTACGAGAAAAGGCTTTCATGGCGCCAGAATGCAGGAAATTGCCGACGAGGCTGATATTAACAAAGCAATGCTTCACTACTACTACAGAAGCAAGGAAAAGCTCTATGCAGTGGTTTTCGAGAATTCTTTCAGGGAGCTGCTTGGCATCATGAAGGACATTTTCGTGGGTGATATGCGGCTTGAAGATAAAATCAGGCTCTTCGTTGAGCGGTATATAACATTTCAGCTCGAGAACCCTTATCTTGCCCAGTTCATTATAAACGAGATCAATCAGAACACTGATAAAATTGAGAAAATCTTTAGCGAAGGCGGATTCGACACAGTGCCGTTTTTCTTCACTAAGGAACTGCAGGAATATATCGACATGGGTGTTCTCCGGCCGATGGACCCCAGGCACTTCGTGATGAACATGCTTGCGCTCTGCCTGTTCCCGTTTATTTCAAAGCCATTGGTAATGAACAGGCTGGGAGTGAGCGATGATGAATTTACGTCGCTAATGAAAGAAAGAATTGCCATTTTACCGGATATTATCCTTAACGGAGTGCTGCGCAGATGAAAAAGACTATACTTTTACTGCTCCTTGCCGCGAGCTCGGCCGGGGCGCAGATCACGCTGCATCGGTGCTACGACGCGGCCACCTCGGGCTATCCGCTGAGAAAGAAACTCCACCTTGCCGGGCAATCGAGCGCCCTTGCCATTAAGAATCTCGAGAACAGATACCTTCCGGAATTATCCGTTGCAGGGCAGGCAAGATACCAGTCCGACGTCACGAAGGTAAATCTGAACATACCTATACCAAACCTGAAGCTTGATATCCCGACGCCGGACAAGGACCAGGAGAGCATTTACCTGAATATAAACCAGCTCATCTGGGACGGCGGAGCAATCAAGGGGCGGATTGAAGCCGAAAAGACAAAGGTCAATGCCGATAATTCGGCCGTTGAAGCAGAGCTATACGGACTCTACGACAGGATAAACAAGCTGTATTTCCGAATTCTGATCAGCCGCGAGCAGATAAAATCGCTTTACAACATGAAATCAGATCTGGAAGCAAAGCATTCGAAAATTCAAACGGCCGTCGATGCCGGTGCCATGACTCCTGCATCGAGTGATCAGATTCAGGCCGAAATATTGAAAATCAGCCAGAATATCAATGAGGCCGAACTCATGACGAGGGCCGCGGCTGAAATGCTTGCAGACCTCGCGGGCATACCGGCCTCGGAGATGGACAGCCTGGAAACGCCGGCCGACTTCACGGCCGATGATTTATTCAGCCGCAATTTCTCCGCAAGGCCCGACATTATTCAGATGGAGAATCAGAAGAACTATATCGGCTCACTCGCTTCATCCGTCAAGAGCCGCGACCTGCCCGTAATAGCAGCATTTGCACAGGCAGGCTGGGGCAAGCCGGGACTCAACATGTTCGATCCTGACTTCGCTTCGTATTATTTTTTGGGCGTCAGGGCCAGCTGGAATTTCTGGAACTGGGGAAGCACCGAAAACGAGCTTCAATCTCTTTCCATCGGAAAGGACATGATCGATGCGGCAAAGGAAACCATCTGCAAAAACCTTACGATGCAGGCGGATCTCGCGAGGAAGGAAATCGAGGCTGCGCAGAGCAAAATCAGTTCCGACAGGGAAATTATCAACCTGAGGACAAAGATACTCAGAGAAAGCGAGCTGAGGCTGGAAAACGGGACAATCACGATGCCGGACTATCTAAACGACTTCAATTCGCGGGCGCGTGCCATTCTCGATGAATCCATACATAAGCTGAACCTGCTTGAGGCAAAGTATAATGCCTTGAATCTTTATGGCTTATCAAATTTGAAATAAAAAATTCAGATAATTAAGGAGAAAACAACTTGAAAAGAATGTTTATGGCAATTACTGCTCTTGCTCTGCTGGCCTCATGCAGTGGAAAGAACGAAAAAAGCGACGCTTTCGGAAATTTTGAAGCGATTGAGACCATTATCTCATCAGAGGGCAACGGCAAGATTACTTACCTGAACGTCGAGGAGGGGCAGGAGCTTCGCACCGGCGACACAGCCGCCGTGATTGACACCACTCAGACGGCACTTCAGATAGCGCAGCTGCGGTCCAGAAAGATCGCTGTAACCTCGCGCTCGCCCGGCGTATTCGCTCAGATCGACGTTCTGCGCGAAGAAAAGCGCGTGGCCGAAAAGGAGCTGGACAGGATCAAGGCCATGCTCGGCGGGAACGCGGCCACGAAAAAGCAATTTGACGATGCGAAGGGCAGGATCGACGTGCTCGATAAGCAGATAAAATCCATCGAGAGCCAGAACTCGCCTATAGTGAAGGAAGCGGGATCGATAGAGGCACAGATCGTGCAGATGAGGGATGTGCTTAAAAAGTGTACCGTGATAAACCCGGTTGAGGGCGTGGTCATAGGTAAATATGCCGAAAGATACGAAATGACGGCAGCGGGCAAGCCGCTATACAAGATTGCAAACCTGAAATCACTGATACTGAGGGTTTATGTCAGCGGAGCACAGCTGCCCTCGTTGAAAATCGGCGGAAAGGTGAAAGTGTTCGCTGATAAGGACGAGGGAACTGATAAGCAATACGAGGGCACGGTAGAATGGATTTCGTCAAGGGCCGAGTTCACGCCCAAGATCATTCAGACGAAGGAAGAGCGCGTGAAGCAGGTTTACGCCGTCAAGATCAGGGTGCCGAATGACGGCTCGCTCAAGATAGGTATGCCGGGGGAAGTGGTATTCTGATGTGCGCGTTCATGCTGATTTCCATAATTATGCCCGGGTGGGCACAGCTTTGACGAACAGGAGCAAAAAAATAAGGGGCTGCAGCTTTCTCTAACAAGATAAAGTCACAGCCCCGTATATTAATCAGAAGCGAGTTTATCGCACCTTATTTTCTGTATTTCTCGGAGAAATCCATGCCTGCTTTCAAAGCATCGATATTCATGTTGACGATTTTTTCTCCTTTTTTCCCGAAGAGCGTTTTCAATGCATTTTCGAACAAGGGGAAATCCATGCCGAGGAAAGGCAGGGCGGCGCCGAGAATCACCATGTTGGCTGATTTAACGGATCCGACGGATTTTGCAATTTCTTCAGCATCGAGAGCAACGTGGTTCCCCACCTTGTTCACTTCATCGAGCACTTTTTCAATTGCCGGATAGTTCGGCACATTGATGAAGGGCTGAGTGTTGGTGATCAGCCAGCCATCGGGAGACAGCATGGGAAGATAGCGGAGCGACTCCATGGGCTCCACGGAAATAACGAGATCGGCCTTGCCGAAAGGAATCAGGTCGGAAGCAATTTCCTTGTCGGAGAGCCTGAAATGCGAGGAGACATCTCCACCACGCTGGCTCATGCCGTGCACTTCGGATTGCTTCAGGAAAAGCCCGGCTTCGACCGATGCGTAACCAATTGTCGCGGCAATGGAAAGAATTCCCTGCCCGCCGACACCTGCTAATACAATATCCTTTTTCATTTTATCTGCTATAAGTTGTTATCATTTCTAAATTAATTTATTCAGCCTTCTTTGCTTCTTTTTTTCTTCTGCCCAGCTCAACCAGGCATTCGCGTCTGGGAATAATCACGCTCACTCCCTTGTATGCCAATTCTTCTTTGATTACGGCCACGTTCTCTTCGTGGTTCTTCTTCAGCGGTGTGATCACCCTGATATGCTCTTTTTCCACCCCGAGGCCGAGGCAGATGGACTCGATTCTGCCAAGTGCAGCCGAGCTTTGCCCACCCGTCATGGCGGTTGTGGAGTTGTCGAGTATCATCACCGTTATGGGAGATTTGCCGATCACGGCATCGAGCAGGCCGGTAATACCGGAATGAGTGAAAGTGGAATCGCCAAGCACGGCAACCGACGGAACAAGCCCGGCATCGGCCGCGCCTTTGGCCATTGTGATTGATGCGCCCATGTCAACGCACGAGTTAATTGACTCGAAAGGAGGAAGAGCGCCAAGAGTGTAGCATCCGATATCGGAGCACACCCTGCCGGCTGAATAATCTGCAAGTGCAGCATTGAGTGCTTCATAAGAATCAACGTGCGGGCATCCCTGGCAAAGCTGCGGAGGCCTGGAAACGACGAGATCGGGAACTTCTGCACCCTTTGTTTCGGCATGGCCCAAGGCTACGCCAACGATATTCGGGTTCAGTTCGCCATCGCGGGGCAAAGTTCCGTCAAGCCTGCCCTTGATATTCTTGCCAAGCGCGAGGAAGCCTTTCAGGCTCTCTTCGACAATGGGGGCACCCTCTTCGAGCACGAGTATCTCGTCGCACTCATCATACATTTTTTTCACCATGTTCTTCGGCAGCGGATACTGGCCGATCTTGAGCACGGGATAAGGACAGTTCCTGTCTGGATAATTCTCCATCAGATAGTTGAAAGAAAGGCCGCAGGCAATTATGCCAAGCGATTTATCCTTACCGTCGATAAATTTATTGAATTTTGATTCTTCTGCTGCTTTCTCAATTTCAGGCTGCAGTGAAAGAAGGTGTTTATACTGCTTGCGGGCGATTGCGGGGAGAAGCACGAACTGGCGCAGATTCTTCGGCAGCGAGCCTTCGTTCTGCGGCAGCACTTCCTGCCTGCCGACGCCTGCCCTCGAGTGGGCCAGCCTGGTTGCTATTCTGATCATCACCGGCAGGCCGAATTTCTCTGAAATGCCAAAACCGGCATAGGACATATCATACGCTTCCTGCTGAGTGGAAGGCTCGAGGATCGGGATCATGGCAAACTTGCCGTAATGCCTCGAGTCCTGTTCATTTTGTGATGAGTGCATGGAAGGATCGTCGGCGGAAACAACAACGAGGCCGCCGTTGACTCCCGTAACTCCGGAATTTACAAACGGGTCGGCCGCCACGTTGAGGCCAACGTGCTTCATGCAGACCATTGCTCTCTTGCCGGCGTACGACATGCCAATGGCTGCTTCCATCGCGGTCTTTTCGTTGACAGACCATGTTGAATGCACATTGCCTGCTTGTGCTTGCTTTGACCCCTGGACATATTCCGTAATCTCGGTCGAAGGAGTGCCGGGATAGGCATAAATACCGGAGATACCGGCGTCCAGCGCTCCCTGAGCTATAGCTTCATCGGTTAATAACAATATTTTCTGCATCTGACTTTTTCAATTAATGAGTAATTATCAACTACATTTTTCCAAAGTTTCAATATACAAAAATTCAAGCATCCGGGCACGTTATTTTTGATCCATATAAATAAGTAAGTATTTGCTCAGCCGCAGGGCAAAATTTGCTTCATGCCCCGGCCCTAAAAATTGATTCCCCGTCCAATAATCAAAATTGAA
>CAZIHB010000039.1:0-10595 GCA_964538535.1 uncultured Hyphomicrobiales bacterium
TTTATATGATTTCAGCTCCTTCGTCATCAATCCGGGGATTGCCATGTAAATGGGGCCTATATTCCAAGCTGCATCATCCTCTTCCTGAGCTATCAGCTGGAACTCGCCCTGCGGGGTATTTTTTGCGTAAACGCTGATAAGCAGTATCAGCACGTTCTTGTACTGCACGCTGTTCACTATTTTTGTTCCGCCCTGGCCCGTCACCCTGGCCACAATTTTCGCGGCGCCCGTGGTGGTGGTCATCGTCGTGACTATCGAATCGCCAACCCTGCTGTTCTCGTTGTATAATCTGCAGTTCAGATACTCCTCCGGACTTTCGGAGACAAGCACCCTCATCTGAAGATACACGCCATCGTGCCTGTAGAGTGAGAATGAGGCATCGTAATCATTCGTCAGGATATACCATGTATTGCCGTCGATAACAGTATCCCTGCTCACGGTATTGGTTATTTCGGCAGTGCCGTTTTCCGTTGTCAGCGAATATTTCCACCAGTTGCCAACCCTGAGTGGAAAGTAAACCCCCGATTGTTCGTTGTCGGTGGAATTGTCTTCCGAGCAGGACACTGCTGAGAGAAGAGCAACGAGCAGGAGCATTGCAGCAAGCTTATTCATTTTGCGCCTCCTTCGAAAAGAAGAATCAAAATTTACCGCTGATTTTATGCTTTTTCCGATTAATATCCTAATTAATTCTCAAGGCCTTCCGCTTATTTCACGGTGATGCTTGTCTCGCATTCCCCGATCGTCCGCCCCGCGCTGACCACCTTCAGTATATACCTGTAATCACCCTTGCCCGAAACCATCTTGTCGGTATATTCTACGGTGCCGGCTTCAAGCGAACAATACATCACCGGCTCGGCAGCCCCCTCGCGGGAATATGCCCTGTAAATGGTCAGCAGGCTTTCAGCGCCGGCAGGTATAACCGGTTTTCCCCACTTCAGCCTGATGCAGGAGCATTTCTCGTCGTATTCTCCCTTCATTCCTTTCATCGAGGCACTGACAGGGGCCGCCGCGGCGCGCGCCCGCACGTTGTCGCGCGTTGTTGATTTCAGCCCGCCGGCATCGGTTGTTTCGATCGCGTATTCGTAGAGCGTGCCGCCTGTTACGTCCTTATCCGAGTATTCTCCCTTATCGGGGGCAATCTCGCTGCCGAGCATGGCCCAGTCTCTCGTGCCGGCCACGCGCCTCAGCACCCTCTGCGACTCCGCGTCGTCGCTTCGGCTGTGCTCCCACTTCAGCTCGATCGTGCTGTCCGTGACTTTATAGTCCGTGAAGACGGCCGGCTGCGGCGGGTATCTGTCAGGCCTTTCCATCGCGAGAATATCTGAAACTTCCGACGGCATATGCCTCCGGTTCACGGCGTAAATCCTGTAGTAAACATGGCGGCTGAGCGTGCCGAGCGTGACTGAATCCCTGAAAGCCGTGTCCTGAACTTCCGTGCCGGAAACGGGGGTAAACTCGTGCGTGGTGTCGTTGGCCATGAGCACCCTGTAGCCGAGCAGATTCACCTCGGGGCCGAGATCCCACCAGAGAGTGACGATGCCGTTAGAGTCAATCGTGCCGCAAAGTCCCTTCGGCTTCGAAGGCGGCATCGAATCGACGATCATCGCTGCAAAGGGGTTCGAGCTCGCACGGTTGCCAGCCGTATCGACAGCCGTCACGATATAATAAGGCTCATCCTCGCGGGCGTTCTCATCGATGAATTCCCGGGTGTTCTTCCCTGTCATCTCGCCGTGAAGCCGCATGAATCCGCTTTCGAGATCTCCGCTGCGCGAGACGTAGTAACCGGCAACGTCACCGCACTTGTCATCCTCTTTCCAGGAGACCCTGACCGTGTTTCTTCCGGTCTGAACGGCTTCAACTTTCGGCGGGGGCGGCGGCGTCAGGTCGCGGGCCATGCCGCTTACCTCGGAGCAGCTTCCTTCCTCCGCGAACGAGCTTATGCCGCGGATGCAGTACTTGTATTCCTTATAATTAACAACAGTGGTATCAGTAAATATGCCTTTTATAATTTTCGAGGCATTTTCCTGTCCGGATTTTTCCGGCTCCATTGGCACTACAGGTGATTTGTTCAGCTTTTTGTATGTCTTGCCGGCATCATCCGAGCGATAAATATTATATGCCGTGAAGCCTTCAATTTCGGCATTGTCCCACGCCAGGCGGATTTTTCCCTCGAGCCCCTCGAGCTTCAGCCCGGCGGGCGCACCCGGCGCGGGGTCGTCCATGCCGGGATTCGACGCGGCCTGGGCATCATTTATATAATAAGTCGTGTCCTGCTCCGCTACCCTGACGTTATAGATATATTTCTTCCCCGGCTGCGCGGCGCGGTCAACAAACCTGAGGGCAAGCCCCTCCGCCGCGCGGGCGTCAAGATCGGCGGCAAAGAGCGCGAAGCCGTGGCGGTTGGAAAGCTCTGTGGCCGCGTCGCGGAGATTCCCTGCAAACTCGCTTTCTGAAGCGGCTGAAGAGAACTCTTTGACGGCTGATTTCCCATACAGGCATTGGGCTGCTATCGCCGCGAACATGTCATTCCCTGAAGAGCGCGACTTCCACTCTTCAAGAGTCCATGGCTTGAGCGGCTCGGGAGTCAAAACCACTTTCTGCCCGCTGCTGAACAGCGTGTCAACCTGCAGCCTCTCCACGACGTAGCCGGCCTTGTTGGCCGTGATCCACCCGCCTGGCGTGCTGACCGCCCAACGGATCACCACAGAATCTCCGCGGGAGAGCAGGCTGATCTTAAGATCGGCCGTGCGGGGATATTCCCTCTTGCGGCCGGGTGACGGCTTTTGATACCGTCCGGGCCGGCTTCCTCCTCTGCCGAGAGAATCGAAAGTCACGTTGATATTCTTCCCCGGGGCAAGAGTTCCCGTCCTCTTCGGGCCGGATTTTCTGCCGGCGGACGCAGCCGGTGCATCAGCTCCGGGATATACACATAAAACAGCCATCACCGTGAAAAATAATATCCAGCTTCTCTTTATCATCTTAATACTGCTCCGGGTTTTTAATAGCCTGCATAAATTACGTTATACTCAATCGGCTTCGATGTGATAAACTTGCCGCTCAGGTTGCCGGGATTGTCCGGATAGTACCCCTCGAGATAGAATCTGTTGATTCCCCTCATCAGCACGATCTCCGGCTTGCGGACGTTATTGTCAATATAGGTCATAAGGTCGCCTGTCAGCCAATACGTCGCGTTGGCCGTGCCTTCATCCAGGCCCGCCAGGCCGTAATATGCATTTCTCACGTTCGCGTCCGTTGATACAAGCTGCCCGATATTGCTGATTTTCACCTTGTTCCAGTCCGAACCGTAAACGCTTGTCCATGCCTGCGTGACAAGGCAGGCATTCTGAGGATACAGTATGTTGACTATATTCCACAGCTTCCAGTATAGCCTCGATGTGTGACCAATCGCGGTGCCCCTGTCATGCTCGGTGTAGTAGCATATCCGGTTCTGTATCACGTAATCATTCCTGTTCCTGTTGTCCTGCACCGCTTCCTCGAGCGTCTGGTACCGGGTGAGCGCATTATATATGTTCACCAGATCTTTCGTCTTTTGCATGGCCTGTCTTTCGGTGGCCTGCCAGTCTGTATTTTCATTTCCGGTGAAAGCGTCGTAAGGCTGGTCGCAACAATGTGCCGTCGGCTGGCCTGCCATCGACACTTTGAAGTCGAGATCGCTGCATTCCACGTAGCGTGTTTCCGTCTGATTGTTCCAGTATGGTATCGGAACGGGCGCATAAGTGCCATCGCCATACACCCAGTGCGAATCCCCGTTTATCAGATCGTAAATCTCAAACTTTGCCCAGCGCTCCCAATCCGTGCTCTCGTCAATCTTAAATTTCAGGAACGGGCCGAACACCTGATAGTTCTGGTTTATATCCTTGAACCAGGTGCCGTGCGCATCCACGTAATCAAACGGCTCGCCGGCCATGGCCATGTTCACCATCGGAATTATGTTATCAATTTTCTGATCATATGTTTTCAGGCTTGCCGAGGCCAGTTTCAGCCCGATAGATGTAAATTTGCTCGTGGCAAAGAGCAGCGGCGATCGGAATATCGGCTTCTCGTTTGCCTGAAGCGTTTTCATCGCCGTGACGTCAATCGTCCTTGTCGTTATTGTGTCAATAGCCTCTCCCTCGTCATCGAATATCACACCGGGATTCAGTTTATACTTCTTTTCCTTCTGCATTGCCCCTGTTTTATCCATTTCAGAGAGATCGGACGTTTTGCCCGATTTTGCATCTTTAGCGTTTATTTTTGCACCTGCCTTCTCCACCATGCTTTCCGCGGGCTTCGCGCTTTGCTCAGCCTTCTTTGATCTCAAGCCGCGAGTTTCAGCCTGCCCTGCCTTGAATACCTTCAATGATGTCATTCCGCCGGCGGTTTTCCCCACATCTCCGTACTTTATTTCCTGCACTTTGCCGCCCTTTAATTCCGATATGTCGGTTATTTTTTTCGAGGGGTCACTAATATCCTCGGGACCGATCTTCTGATAATCTTTCCGCGGCTTAAGCTTAATATCCTCGAGCCTGCTCCACTTGCTGCCGGGCTTATATTTCCCTGATCCGGGCATCAGCTGCCCGGTGCTGCGGTTTGTCACTGTCTCCTTCACATCCGTGAGGCCCGTGAACTCGCTGATATTTACTTTCGGCAGCACACGCCCGACTATCTGGACATTATATACCTTGCTTGTCTGAAGGTGCGTTATGTCGAATTCCACCCTCGGCGGAGCGGGATGATACTCGGCCTTGACCTCGGTGGTCTTGCCCGATGTGGATTTGAATATGGCGAGATAGTCAACCTTGTACTTCTCCCTGTTGTCCTTGTAATCCGGAAATGAACCCAGGAACTCGTATTCGTCGAAGAGATAGCCCTGCTCCTGCCTTATGGCAATGAAGCCTTTTTTGGCCAGGTTCTTGTCCGGTATGAAATATCTTTGCCCCTGCGCGGGATAGGAATATATCACGTTCCCGTCCGGAACATAGTTCGGCCGCGCCCCGGACGTGAAATTCACGGTCGTGTCCTTATATATAGGTTTGCCTTTATTTGCCCCTGTTTCATAGGTTGTGGTTTTCCATGTGCCGCTGATCAATTCTTCGCCGTGCGCCTTGATGCGGAATTTGAAATTGCACTTTTCATCAAGGACGGTTTTCGGCGTAAGCGTGAGCGTCATGCCCTCGTCTGTCACGCCGGGCGCCGTTTCAGCCAATTTCCCGTTCGCGGATTTGATCGTGCTTTCATCAATCACTATTCGGAATGTTCTTATCGGCCCCGGATTGCCATCCTTGTCGAGCGCCTGAATATCGAACCTGTTATCACCTTTCGAGTCAGGTATGGGAAAGTTAAATGTGGCCGTGGGGCTCGTGAACACCGAAACATCCTGCCCGACGGGCTGCATATCCGATATTAGCCCCATGGCGAGAGGATTCTCCGAAATCATCTCGCACTTTTCACCGACCTGGAACTCGAAGCTGCAATGCCCCCTGACGAGCCCTTTCAGTATCCTGTAGTATCCGCCCACCCGGCCCTTTGCCCAGGTGGGATTCGGCAGGCCGCCCTGCAGCACGGCGGCAAATCCGCCCGAGAGGATTTCAAAATCGCCCTCGACAAACCATAAGTCCACGTGAAGGCCGATCGACGCGGCCACGTAGGCATACATCTGCCCCATCGCGTACCAGCCGTTTATGCCGAGCTCACCCGTGTTGCTGCACGATACTCCTTTGTACTCGTGCAGGTTCAAGTCGTAGCCCATCCCCGC
Source organism: uncultured Hyphomicrobiales bacterium (assembly GCA_964538535.1). Taxonomy (GTDB): domain Bacteria; phylum Bacteroidota; class Ignavibacteria; order Kapaibacteriales; family UBA2268; genus CAZIHB01. The sequence goes on from CAZIHB010000039.1 coordinate 5,756, forward strand.
GGCAAGCCTCGCGTAAAAGATCAGGAACCTGTAGTCTCCGCTGAAGCTCGTGTTCGAGCCAAATGCCAGGCCGTTGCCGTTATTTATATCCATTGCATCTTTGTTGCTTTTCTGGGAAATAGTCTTGCCGCACTGCGCAAATATATTTATCACGTCCTGCGGTAAGGGCGGCAGGCCGCCGGGCAGGTCGTTGCCCGTCATGAAATAGCTTTGGGTTTTGAAAATATTCAGGAACTCCAGCCCGATCCTGTCATCCCAGGTGCCAACATAGACGTGCCACTTTTTCGGGTTGGAACCGTTGTCGGATAGTATATCCAGCTCGCCGTTCGCCTCGGCTAGTCCGCTTATTCCAAGCTTCACGCCAAATTTGCCCCTGAACACCTTGTTGCCGAAATTATACGACATCTCGGCTGTGCCCGAGCCAAGCCTTCCTGATCTTGAGGGAAGCGCACCCACGAGGTATGCCGCACCGTTTATGCTGATATAATTCAATCCCCCGTTGAGGAAAGCAACTTCGAACCCGGCATCGGCATTCAACGGCGTAGCGTTCGGATGCGTACCTATTGTCACCTTGGCCATGAAGCCGAGCCCGCTCTCTTTTGGCACGTAGCTCACACCGGAGACCGTCGCCCCGACGGCATTCATGTCCGCCGTTGCATTGCCCGCGGGAAGCGCGGGATCGCCGCCACGCTCCATGTTATAATACGCGCCGCCGCCGAACCCGTAGATGCCGACGCCCGTGAATACGGGGAAGCCCTTGTTGCTGATTATCGATGCATCCAGATACCAGTACCTGAATCTTCCCTCGCCCTGCTCTTTCTTCCTGCTGCCGAACTGCACGGTAACGCTGCCCTTCACCTGGCCGAGCACCGTCGCGTTTATGTTGCCGCGAAATCCGTCGCCATAGACAGCATTATCGCTGAAAAGCGAGATGTCGCCATCGGCATTGATGAGTCCCGGGACGAGGTCACCGCCTTTCAAATGAACAGACTCAATTTCTACTCTGTCGAAGCTGAACTTTGCCCCGCTTCTCTTTGCAAAAATTGTGAATTTTGTTGAGCCGGCGAGCACGTCTTCATATAAATTAACGTTAACTTCGAACTCCAGCCCGCAGCCACCCGAACCGTTATCAGGGATCACGTTGATCCCGCCCGCCGAAACAGGGAAGCCGGCCATCTCCTTCTGAGGGCTGCCAAGCTTGAATACTCCGCTCTTCACGCCGCCCTCGTCTATCACGAAATTTTCCACTTTCATCGCCTCAAAATTCAGTGGCAGCGGGCCGACCTTCGCCTGAATGGATATGTTCCCGTCCAGCTTTGCCTTAGCTTTGAAGGAGCCGTTGACGTCCTCGATCGTGAGGCTCGACGTGGGTTCGAGTGTCATCCCGGCAAACCACATCGGGATTTTAAATTCTTCGCCCGGGCCCACGCTGACTGAAAAGTGGTATTTTGTGCCTTGGCCGTCATTTGTGATTGTGCCGCGGTAATTCAGGTTGTCATCCGAGACCGGCAGTTTCAGCCTGCCTGCGAAACCGCCTTCCTTGTATGAATTTGATACGATTTTTGTCCTGAATGTATCCAGTGTAGCTTCGAACCCGCCGAGATTCAAGTCCGCCATGTTCATTAGCGCAGCCACACCTGAAAATCCACCGCCATCGATTATCAGATTGTTTATTGTGCCTTCCACCGGCTTACTGTCCATGAGCTTGAACTGCTTCGGCAAGCGAAGCATGGCTTCAGGTATGAAGAAGCCTTGCCAGCCCGCGGTGTTGTCGCCGGTGAACCCATCGGGAAAGGCCATCCCTCCGGGATTTGCCACGGCCGAAAGGTCAAAATAGGCCTTGCCGGGGGAAATGACGAAATCGGTGAGTGCTGCGGAAGCAAATGGCTGGATGGCGCATTCGGCGATTAAATCCTTGTCCTTGCTGTATCCGGCGGCCACGCTGAATGCCACCCTGCCATTATTATCCGGCTCGGGAATCACGCATGACCTCGGCAGTTCTACATCGGCCTTGATCTCGAGCTCCCTGAATCCTTCCTCGCCGAAAGTCACGTAGGTACCTTTATTCTCCATATCGCCGCGCCTGAAAATGAAGTTCCAGGAGTCCTGGCCGCCCGGGAAAGTGAAATCCTCAACGAGCAAGAGCTCGCGATTGTCGCCCAATCCCGAGGGCCCCGCGCATGCTTTCCCGAGGAAGCACAAGTCTGCACCCGGCCCCAGGCCCGGCAGGCTGAATTTCATCGCCAGGTCCAAAATCGCACCATTCGGGCGAAAGCTTGCTGATGCAATCGATAGGACAAAAGGCGTGCTTTTGATCATGTTATCGATTCCTATCGGCAGCACCACTTGCGCGAAGTCCTGCAAGGAGCTTACTTTCCTGTCGTTATCAGATGATTTATCGGTGTATTTTTTTATCTCTTCACCGCTTAGGCCGATAGTCGGCACAATCGGGAATCCGTCAAGCATTTTCGCGTTAACCGTGCCGTCAATTATCTCGTCGTTCGTATTTACTTTTATACCGCCTGCAAACTCGACTCCGATACGAATATTTTTCAGGAATGGGATTTGTATGTATCCCTCGCCTTTTATCATTTCGCCGTCCGGAACGGGGTCCTGCGTCAATACCATCTCGAACTCGCCCACTTTAAGCTTGTCGTCCTTTTTATATACTTTTGTTGATGGTGTGCTCACGGCTGGCGGTGCCACCTTGCAGTCAAGTGCCGGCAATGTGTATGATTTCACGGTTTGAATTGTCATACCGAAAGTGCGCACCTCACTGCTGCCTTCCCCGCCGAGGGCCTGATTGCCCTTGGGGATCACCTGCCAGGCAAACCCGCCGAAATCCCCGGCATAGGATAATTTTGCAAGGTCAGGATCAGCCTGGGTCACGGTATAGCACGTGTCCGCCACATTTTTGTTAATCACTGTGTTGTCCGGGTTCCCGAGCGCTGCAGCGGGGTCATCGCCTATTTTCATCTTCGCGACCTTAATTGCATACGTGGCGCCATCCTTCGCACCTCCCCACGACCAGGTAAATTTCGGGTATCTTGTTTTCACGTTATCCTTGTCGGCGGGTGTGATCAGGCGGATCTCCCCGCCCGCGGCCTTCCTGCCGATAAAGAATTTCCCTGTCTCGCTCTTGCCGGCGTTCCTCGTTGCAGGCTTGCCGGTGATATCGAGTGCCTGCACCTGCCACACGTACCCGATGGCATCGGTATAGCGCGAAAGCGGCATATCCGAGGGCAGGTATTGATAAGATGTCCTTCCTGCCGGCACAATTTTATTATAGAAAGGCGGGTTATTATCAATCGCGGTCCTGTCGTTCTGGCCTTTGAACAAGGGCGCGATCTTCAGCATATAATTTATGATCATCCCTCTCGGGGGATTGGCCACCGGTGACCACAGGAAGAACGGCAATGCCTGCCCGCCGAGCTCGATGGTCTCGCCGCCCGTCGGGCTTATGAGCTGTGGCGGGTCCGGAATCACTACGAAGCTCTGCCTGCATGTAAGGCCGGTCATTGCTATGGGTGCCCCCTCCATATCGAGCAGCACCACGCAGAATTCATAGTTGCCCTCGGGCAGCATCTGCGTCATCATGGCCTGATCCTTTATGCTCTGGTCTATATCCATGGCTTCCTCGCGCACGAGCTGCGACCCCGTCAGCATGAGCGGCGCTCCCGCCGTCAGGTTGAATCGGGGAAGTGCCGGTGAATTATCCTTCGTGCGGAGCACCACCCTGTCCTTGTCAATATCCGTAACTGTGAACGTCACCCTCACGCTGCCGTAGTTCTGCGTGGGATTGAGCACCACCTGAATTATCGAGGGGTCGTTCCTCCAATCGGAAAAATTCGGCGGCAGCGGCCGCTTCACGTTAATATTCACGTTCACGCCGGCGAAAGCGTATGCCGATGCCGTCAAGGCATATAATATGGATATTATAATTATTCGTGCTTTCATGTGTGCACCCGTAATTTATTTTTTTTCTTTTTTTCCATCACTCCGCTCCCCTCCCGCTTCAAAATGAGACGGTATATTGCAGGGAGCCCTGCAGCTCGTTGTATGACGGCGGCGCGGCAACCTGTGATGCGCCTTCGCCTGCCATGTAATTCATATTCGATATATATATGCTGAACGCTCCGTACCTTCCCGGTGTGTATGTTGCAGCCACTCTCGCCAGCAGCTGCCGGTCCGTCCGCGCCGAGGTTATGCCCGTTATGCCGAGCGTGCCCGAGGCTGCCAGCTTTTTCTCCAGGAACGAGTATCCCGCCGTCTGGGATAAGCTGATTATTTTCGTCGGGAAATTTGATTCGTTCTTGTTATAATATATACTCGTCGTAAGGTTCAGGGAACTCTCGAACAGAAATGTATAATTGAAACTCAGCAGTTGAGAGCGATTATTAATCGTCGTCGTGTCATAAGAATTTTTGTCGCTCACGTCCTGGAACGAGTATGAAAGGCTCGCGTTGTTCGTCGCGCCCAGCCAGGAGTAAATTGCATTGGGCGATATAGTGAGCACCTGCGAAATATTTTCAATATGGATCGTGTCGCGGTTCATGCGCGTGCGCATCCCGTAGTTTGAATATTGCCCGGATAGGGAAATTTCCTGTGTCAGCCGGCTGAACACGTCTATCGAGCCGATCACACGCCTGGTGTTCGATACGTGATTGTCACGCAGATTGTTTTCCCTCATCCCGAGCGAGCCGCGAAAGCTCAGGTCGCCGTTCATGAATTTGAGTGACGGCGCGAAAGTGATGTCAAACACATCGTTCGGCATGTTTGGAGAGCGAAGGGAGTGAAAGCCCGGGCGGACCGACATGGAATGAATCCTGAAGGAATGATG
>CAZIHB010000040.1:0-10428 GCA_964538535.1 uncultured Hyphomicrobiales bacterium
GAGCCTTGCCTGAATCCCCGCGCGCTCGTTCTTTCTTGCAATGGTTCTGATAATCAGCTTGTGCGTGCCGCGTGTCAGCTTCAGGTCGGCCTTGGCCGTGGAAGTTTCATTCTTTTCCTGATCGGGTTCCTTCGGGGTGGTGGCAATCTTTTCGCCGTCGAGCCACACCTCCGCGAGAGAGCTCGAGCTCAATTCAAGCGAGGCTTTCATCCATCGCCCGGCCTTTATATAAGTGGAATAATACCCGGCGGAGTATTGAGAATTGGGCGAGATGCCGCCGCGGGCGAACCCGTCTTTGCCGGCGCTGATCACGTTCCATCCTGGGAGTTTCGCCTTGCCCGCAAGGTGTTCGCCTTCCGCCGGAAATGAGTTCACAAGGCCGATTTCCATCGATTCGAGCATGTTCTTAATGGTGAACGTCTCGTTTTTCTGATTTTTCAGGTCGCCGAGCGCCGGGCCTTCCAGCTCGACCGGCCCCGCGAAGAGCCACTTTGCAATTTCTTTGCCGCTTTTCGGCTGTTCCGTTTTTTTGGCGAAAGCCGGCAAAAGAGAGATTGCCAGCAGAATGGCAATAATCCTGTACAATTTCATGCGCACTCTCGTTGATATTCATAATTTTGCGAGGCAAAATACCAAAGACAAAGGTTATTACCAACCAAATAGTAACATCAGTGATGCACCGGGATATATTTGGGGTAAAGATCAATTAATATCCAAATAAATTTTTTAAAAAGCAGAAAAAATTATTTGCATTTCAAATCGTTTGAGTAATTTTACATTAATATAAATTTGTACCTTTTTGATAACTTGGAGGAAAGATGCGCAGGTTTTCAATAATTTTTGCGGCGATAACACTGTTTGCGTTCGGTTTCGCCTGTGCTGAGCCAAAGCTTGAGATAGTGGGAGGAACAACTTACGATTGGGGCAAAGTGACACCGAAACAAAACCCCTTGAAGACGGAAATCAAATTCAAGAACACCGGGGGAGACTCTCTGAAAATAAAGGAAGTGCGCCCCGGGTGCGGCTGCACGAATGCACCTCTCGATAAATATAATCTCGCGCCGGGCGAGGAAACCATCCTGCGGGTCACTCTTAACGTCGGAAGCAACTCTGGCGATGTGACGAAGCTGATACGAGTGACAACGAACGAGGTGCAGAATCCCGAGACCACGATCTACCTGAAAGCAAACGTGGTGCGCGAGATCTCGATTTCCCCGAATTACGTCACATTCCCCGAGATGACAATCGGCATTGAGACGAAAAGCAATCCCGTTAAAATCACTAACGCCTCGAAATCAGACGTGGTGCTGAGCGGATTCCAGGGAAGTTCAAACGCGATCAGAATCGGCGCGAAGAATGATGTGACGCTGAAACCCGGCGAAACGTACGACCTATTTGTTTTCGTCAAGCCCGAGAAGAAAGGTGCTTTCAATGGTTCAATATCTTTCAAAACCACTCACCCCGACTTTTCGATTATCGATATACAGTGCTATGGCAGCGTGAAGGAATCAGCAATATTCCTTAATAAATAAAGATCGAACAACGCGAAAAATCCGGCCGCGGCCCAAGGCGCGGCTTCAGTAAAATAATAAAGCCGGCGCGGGCATTATGCCTCTCGCCGGCTTTGCTTTTTTTTTTCGAAGATCAGGGCAATCAGCGGCTGATCACTATGGGCATCACAATCCTGTCGCCGTCAATATGTATAATTGCCCAATAAACGCCGTCGGGAAGCCCTTGAGCGTTGAACTCGACCTCGCCGGTATATTTAATGCCCGAACCCGCGGACGAGCCGGCAATGGCCGCGATCGAGCCCGTGCAGCGATTACGCCCGAGATTGTCGGTTATCGCGCCGGATATCCTCGGCGCGGGATTCCCTGAATCAGCATCGACTACGAAGCTAACCCTCACGATGCCTTTTGCCGGGTTTGGGTAGGGAGCTGCTACGCCGTATTTATAGCGGTTGTTGATACCTTTCGTGCGGGCATTTATTGCCTCGCCGCAGCCGGATTCGCCCGCGAACTCATCACCCAGGCCAACGGCTTTCAGCCTGACGATGTGCGGGGAGCAGACATCACCGATGATGAGCGTGTCTCTCTGCAGGGATATCAGTGTCGGGTTGTAGCAGATGGTCAGCTTTGCCGAATCTCCCGCGGGGATGCTTAGCGGCAGCTGGCTCTGGGGTATTGAAAAAGCGATATTCCCCGTCAGGTAAGGATCTCCGAGTATTGTGTCGCGCTTGCCGATATTTTTTATTACCACGGTGTTGCACGAGGTCATCGGGAAATAGACAGAATCGATGAGGAACTCATCCGCCGCGTAGATGTTCAGGTCAAGCACGTTCTTCTCGTCGCGGACGAGGATGGCAACTGTGTCTGAAACGCCCTCGCATCCGGAGATATTCTTCACGTATGCTGAGAACCTGCCCGTTCTGCCCACCATGATGGAGCTGACCCCGGCGGCGATTTCTTTTCCCGTTTCGTCATACCAGGATGTGACCGGGTATTGTTCATTCAATGTCAGACGCAGCGAATCGCCCGTGCAGATATCGGAGCTGCCGGATATTGAAATGACAGGCTTCGGGTTCGGGTGGAAAGTGATTGTTTCCTCGGCCGAGTTGGAACAAGAGGTGGAATCCTTCACGATCACTTTGTATTTCCCTGATTTTCTGACCGTGACGGATGGCGTGGTCTCGCCCGTGGACCATTCGTAAGAATTGAAATTCTCACGCACTGTCAGCACCACCGAATCGCCCTCGCAGAGGGGGCTCGTTTTCGAAAGTGCAATCGAAACAGGCCTTTTGGGCACAAAATTGAGAGTGAGGGCATCTGCCTCGCCGTGCTCACACTTGTTCGTGTAGCCCGAAAAAGAATACGTGCCGCTTTTGGTAACTTTGATTTCCCGTGTGGTCTCGCCCGTGGACCAAGTGTATTTTTTATATTCCCGGTTCGATCGCAGAACGACGGTGTCGCCCTCGCATGGCGGTTGGGAGCCGAGTGCGAGAATTGAGGGTTTCTCGGAGTCAAATTTTTTATATCTATATATGCCATTGCCGACCACAAATCCGGTGGAGTCATTAATAAACCAGATATCATCGAGATCGTCGTTGTCGTTGATTCCGCAGTTCATCAAGCTCCAGTTGTTTCCGCCGTCCGAAGTGTAGTATGCTTTCGCCTCGTGCCCGACGGCCCATCCCCTGAGCGAATCGAAGAGGAAAGCCCCGAACATCGGTGTGCCGCTGCTGAAATCGGCCCAGTTCGCCCCCATGTCGGTGGAAAATCTCATTCCGCCGCCGTTGCCGTATCCGCCGCACTCCAGCGCGTAGGGAACCAGGAAGGAGCTGCCCGCGTAAGTCAGTTCCTCGTGCCAGTCTTTTCCACCGGTGCGGGCGATAATTCCCCAGCTTCGCCCGTCGTCACTTGATTTCCAGATTATACCGCTGCTGACTGCATAGTAGGCATTGTCCTTAATGCTGAACAGCACGTCGGTAAGCCCCGAAAATTGCTCGAACCCGGAGAAGAGAGTCCAGGTTCTGCCGCCGTTGTCTGTCCTCCAGAAGAATTGGTCCTCGGTGCATCCCCCGCCGATAACCATCCCGTTTTCCGGATCGCGGAACAGGTTGCCCCAGAGCGGGCTGGGGTAGTCTGGGGAAACGTTCCTCCATGTTCTTCCGCCATCCGTGGACCTGAATATATACCCCTCGCCGTTGCCGCTGAGCCCAGAAGTGTAGCCGTTTTTCGGGTCGGTGAAGTTGATGCTTTCAAGCTGATATACAGTAGGTATATTGACGCCGCTCCATGTTTTCCCCCCGTCGGTAGTGCGCATCACCGAACCATTGAACCCGCACACCCAGCCATAGCTCGGGTCGGACTCGAGGAAATAAACATCGAGGAAGTATTCGTTTTCGAACCCGGCGGGCAGGTTGGTGACCTTTTCCCACTGCGCGAAGGCTCCGGCCGCCGTGGAGCAGGCAATGACCAACAGGAGAAGCAATCTCTTTATCATGTCTAACATCATCATAATCTATAACTTATTCCAACTCGAACCGAAATTAAAAAAAATCCCTGCAAATCAAAAGAAAAATTAACGCACCGTTATTAATAATTACAATAGCCATATATAGCAGGCACTTACAAAGCGTTTCCGTTTAATCTTGCTTTCCTGCATTTATCCATTTGATCTATATACGTATAAAAGCTTGAAATAGTTGCTTTTCAAATATTCCTGAATATTCATATTATTTATAATTCACGGGTTTAAGGCGGAAAATTGAATCATATCCGATTGAATAAGCAATGGGAAGGGGGATCGGAAACGAGACAGCCGGAAAGAAGCAATTTGATAAATAAATACTTTTTGTCTTTGATTAATAAGGAGTTATATCGCCCTAACCTTAGATTTTGCCTATAACTTGTTGTTTAATTTACCACTTAAAATATCCAAGGAAAAAATCTTCAAAAAAGAATTTTTTTGATTTGCTCCTTTCTTAAAAAAAGTAGATTTTTATCCGTGTTTGTTTTGAGGATTTTAATGATTTGTTCTTTCGATAAGGAACTGCATTGCAAGCATCCATGAGCAACCGATCCGGAAAGCCGGACGAAGGCTCGTGGTTTACGAATCTGCTTTTTACAGGCTTTAAATCTTTGATTTAAAGCGATTTGCTAAGGCTCGGGAATAATAAAATCGCGAAAATCGAAGCGATGGAAAACCATCGCAAGGGGATTTTATCGCCTTTTCGGGCAGGAAGATTTGACTGAATAACGGAAGGTATTGTTGGTAAATATATTACGGAAGTAAAGTGGCATCTGATTCTACTACTACTCTGGCATTATTCCCTGCTATTGAGGAAGAAAAAAAAACAGCAGTAAAGAGGAGATTGCCGGAGGTCACTGACGAGACGGCTAAAGCTTACTGGAACAGGTGTTTGGACATTATCAGGGATAATGTTAATCAACAGATGTTCAGGACATGGTTTGAGCAGATCATTCCATTGAAATGGGAGGACAGCAGGCTGACAATAGTCGTGCCCAGCCAGTTCTTCTTCGAATGGATTGAAGAACATTATTATGACTTGCTCCGCAAAACAGTTGAACAGGTGCTTGGCCCCGAGGCTAAGCTCCAGTATCAGGTGATAGTTGACGATAGCGAAGATTCACTCGAGAACCGCACCATACGGGTTCCCGCTTTTCGCTACCCGCCATCAAACGGTGCAGCTGCTCTGAATTCTTTCGCACCCGAGCCCGCTCAGGTGCAAAGCTTTCCGAATTTCCTGAATCCGAGATACGTCTTTGATAATTTCATCACCGGAGACTCCAATCAGCTTGCCGCGTCGGCCGCATTGGCTGTAAGCCAAAACCCGGGGGGAACCAGATTTAATCCATTAGTAGTTTATGGCGGTACCGGTCTGGGCAAGACTCACCTTGTTCAGGCTATCGGCAACCACATCATGCAGTCCAACCCCAAGGCGAAAGTGCTTTACACTAACAGTGAGCGCTTCACCATGGATTTTGTCACCGCGATTCAAAATAATAAAGCCAACGACTTTGTTAATTTCTATCGCAGCGCGGATGTGCTGATCGTGGATGATATTCAGTTTTTCAGCGGAAAAGCAAAGACACTTGATAATTTTTTCCACACTTTCAACGCGCTTCACCAGGCAGGCAAGCAGATCATAATGACGAGCGACCGCCCGCCCAGGGAGCTTCAGGGCGTTGACGACAGGCTGATTTCCCGCTTCCAGTGGGGGCTCACCGTGGACGTTCAGCAGCCCGATCTCGAGATGCGCATGGCCATCCTGCAGCGCAAAAGCCAGGATGAAGGCATTGAACTGCCCCACGATATCGTTGAATTCCTTGCCCGGAACGTCCGGTCGAGCATTCGCGAGCTCGAGGGCACGCTCATAAGCCTCGTGGCCAAGCACACTTTCGACCGCAAGCCGCTCAGCATCGAGCTTGCAAAGGAAGTCGTGGACGGGATTGCATCCATCGAACAGAAGCCACTGACGATGGATGATATCAAACTGACTGTTTCCGAGTACTACAAGATGCCCGTCGATATGATGGAATCGAAGGTCAGGAAGCACGAGGTAGCCCTCTCGAGGCAGATGTGCATGTATCTTGCCAAACAGCTGACGCAGATGTCCCTGAAAAGCATCGGCGCGGCATTTGGCGGGCGCGATCATTCAACCGTCCTGCATTCGTGCCAGACGATTGAAAACTATCTCGCCACGGACAAGACTGTCAAGGCGTCCTTTGAATTTTTGCTTGGAAAATTGAAGTAGGATTAATCCGGTGGGCACAGGCCTGCTTGAGATTATTTTCAGGGCAGCTCCGAAAGGGCTGCCCTTTTTGCGTGTGCACGGCTGATAAAAAAACAAATTGTATATTGGATCGTAATATTTTCTACAGGTATTCTTATTATTCGAAAAAAAAGTTGTAACTATTTTATCTTTTTTTTGTTAGTATTGTTGATGCAAATTCATATCTAAGGAGATATTATGAGATTCTTCTGTCTTTTGCTGATTCTTCTGCCGATTTCCGCACTATGCCTGCAGGCCGCGGTTGAAATGGAAGAAGACGGCTCGATCAGGCTTCCATTGGAAAAACACACCGCGATAGGGAACTACGCGGCGGAGAATGTCAGCCTGAGCTCCGGGAAGCGGCTGCCGGGAATTCAGGCAGCCGGGGAGATGTTCCTGCTCCGTGACAGGACCACGGGCAGCCCGAGGATCTTGACCGGCTCTCCCGTGCCTGTGAAGGGATTTTCGCGTATCGACAAGTCAAACGCCGGAAGCGCAGCTTTGAGCTTCCTTAATTCCAGCCCGGATCTGTTCAGAATCGGGAAGAATGACGAGCTGAGGGTGGCAGGAGTTGCAGCTGCACTCGGGAAATTTTACGTGCATCTGAAGCAGTATCACGCGGGGGAGGAAGTGCTGCTCGCCAAGGCAAGCGTCGTGCTCGCCCCGGATGGCCGGGTGATGGCCTGCACGGCTTCACTTTTCCCGGATGTCTCAATCGGCATGGGCGTCGATGCCCGCGAGTCTGCAATATCAGCAGGTGCCGCCATGGGGCTGGAGCTCAATCAATCGAAAGATGTGGTCAGGGTCATGCCGGGGTGCCTTATTCTGCCCGTGGCTGATAACGGAGGCGTGACGTACAAGAGGGTGCGCAAAGTGGAAATCAGCGGGCCTGACAAAAATTTCACCTCGTTCGTGGATGTGGCCGACGCGGCACCTGCATGGAGGATTAACAATATTCTGAACAACAGGAAGGTAAAAGTAACGGGCAGCATCCATACCGTGGCGGGCGAAGACCCGAAAATGACGCCGCTTGGCAATATGCATATATATATAGATGGAAAACTCTATACAACGGATTCGTCCGGGGAAGCGGAGTTCAAGGAATCGGGTGCGGCATCGGGGTATATCACTTTTCATGGACCGTGGGTATCTATAAATAATGATGGCTCGTACCCGGAAAATATCGATTTCAATCCTGAGAGCACCGACATCGTGGAGCTGAATAACCAAAACTCCATATACTATATAAGAAATGTGTTCAAATATGTGAACGACTGCCACGATTTTATTTCAAAGCTTGACGCAGGCTTTAAATCGATGGATTTCAGCACAAATGTCACGATAATGGCTGCCGGACAGCCGAACGGGATGTCATTGGGAGAGGCCATCCTGCTGACGGGAATAACGAGCGAAAGCCTTTTCGTGGCAAAGTCCCCCATGGTTATCTATCACGAATATACCCACAACACAAATAAGCAGTTCTACAAGTGGCTCGGCCGCGAAGACGGCATGATCAGCCTGACCTGCAACGAGGCTCTCGCGGACCTCTACGCGGGGCTAATGTGCGACCAGCCCGACCCGCTCGTGGGAATTACGAAACCGGGCTACAGGCCGGCGGGGCTGTTGAGGGACCTCAGGAATAAATGCAGCTACCCCGACAGCATTGAGTATGATTCGCATATGAACGGGCGGATTCTTGCAGGTGCTTTCTGGGATTTAAGGAAGCTGCTCGGGATCGAAAAAGTTGAGAAACTGGCACACTTCGCCAGATACAGCCTCCCGGATGATGCCGATGAAGGAATGGCATTCTACGAGTGGCTGCTTGCCACGCTCATTGCCGATGACGACGACAACGACCTCTCGAACGGCACTCCGCATGGCCGGGAAATTATTCAATCATTCAACATCCATGGCATAGGGGAAAAGCTCTTCATCGCGAAAAATATCAGGCACAAGGAGATGGATGATATTAGCAATTACCACTCCGGAGATAAAATTACCATCTCCTGCACTGCAAATTCAAAAAATTTATTCGGCAAGGACAAGCTGAACTTGTCGGTCATGCTGCAGAACAGCGACGGCAAAGGATACACTGCATTCCCGATGAAAGCCGTGAACGACACATCTTTCAGCACCGAGATCTCGATGGCGGGCAGCACCGCCCTGGCAAAGTATTATTTCATATGCAGGAAAGATGGCGACACCACTCAATGGCCTGTTTATAATAACTCATTCAGCAACGAGGATTACAACCTTCTTCTGGGTTATAAAAGAGTATATTATAACGAATGTGAGAATCTCAGCGGCTGGAACATATCCATGGATGCATCCTATGGCAACGTGGCGTGGCAGGTGATCACTCCGAAGTATTTCCCTGAGTACCCCCCAAGCAGTCAGTTCCCCGGGAGCGACCATTCTGCCGCGGGCTCCAAATGCTTCTCCACGGGAAAGCTTGATTCGCTGAATGATATTGTGAACAGCACCGTGAAAAGCAGGACGGAAATTTTTTCGCCGGTTATGAATCTCAACAAGTATAATGGCAAGCTTGCCGTCAGGTTCTTCTACTGGGGGTATAACAGAATCGTGCTCGGCAAAGTTAAAGGTTATCTGAATTTTATGATCTCTACCGACGGCGGAGTGTCATACAAGGTGATTGACACGATCAGGCACGAGGCCGAAGGGTGGAAGAGGAAAGTTTACCTGCTGGATAAGTATATTCCGGCCGGCACTCCGGCAGACAATATAAAATTCTGTTTCTCGGCAAATAATAAGAGCATTGGATACAGTAGCGGATACTGCCTGACGAGATTCATGATCGATGATTTCGAAATTCTCGCTGATAGCGAGGTGATCAGCGTGGAAAATGCAGCCCCTGCCGATAGAATTTCACTTGCCGTCAGCCCGAATCCATTGGGCGGGCAGGCAAGAGTCTTGTTCAATCCCGGCTGCGGCAGCTATGACATAGTTCTTTACGACGCCGCGGGCAGGGAGGTGCAAAAAATCGCTCACGGCACCGGCACCGGCTCTGCAATGGAAATCACGTGGGATGCCTCGGCACTCGGCGCAGGAATGTACTACATGAAGCTCGTTGCCGGCGCGGAAAGTGTTGTCGTTCCCGTTTCGAGCATTTAGGCCAATTATTTTATTATTTTTTACAATTGTTTAAACGAAAAGATAAAAACAATTTTTGTTTTTATCTTTTCGCTATTTATATTGAAAAGGATAATCATGACTTTTGATTGATAAATAAATTCGGAATAATGATGCAAACTGCTTACGAGAAATTGCTGCAAGCAACTGAAAAAAATAAATCACTGCTCTGCGTGGGGCTCGACACCGACATAAAGAAAATCCCGGCCCACCTTGGGCGCGACATCGAGGGGCTCGCGCGGTTCAACAGGGAAATAATCGAGGCCACGAAGGACCTTGTTTCATCCTACAAGATGAATTTTGCCTTCTACGAGCGATACGGTATTGATGGTTGGCAGGCACTAAAGAAGACGTTCGAGATGATACCGGGTGACATATTTACCATCGCCGACGCGAAACGCGGCGACATTGGCAACACGTCCGAGGCATATGCAGACGCGGCTTTCGGGTGGTTCGGGGCTGACTCTGTGACCGTGAATCCATATATGGGCAGCGATTCGGTGGAACCTTTCCTGAAGCGGCGTGACAAGATGGTGTTCGTGCTTGCTCTGACATCCAACCCGGGCTCGGCCGATTTTCAGCGGCTGGAGTGCGGCGGAAAGCCACTTTACCGGCATGTGATCGAGAAGGCAATGACTTACGCACCGGCGGAGAACATCGGCTTCGTGGTCGGTGCCACTCACCCGGGCGAGCTCTCGGAGGTCAGGGCTGCCGCAGGGCAGCGGGCACTGCTGATTCCCGGCGTGGGCGCCCAGGGTGGCGACGTCGAGGCGGTGATAAACGCGAACGCGGGTGCGCCGGCCGTGATCAATGCATCGAGGGCCGTCATATATGCAGGCGGCGGGAAGGATTTTGCCGAGAAGGCACGCGAAAAAGCGAGGAAGTATCAGGTAGCGTTCGGGGCTTAAGTATCACTAATGCGCGGCATTCGCGCGGGGATAGTCATGAAAGTGCCGGAAAGAAAATTGCAGGAATCCGTGCAG
>CAZIHB010000041.1:0-10368 GCA_964538535.1 uncultured Hyphomicrobiales bacterium
GCGGAGTCCTTGCCTATGCCGGTGTGACATCGGCAACGGGCGCGGCAGTGGAGACGCACATAATCAACAATTTCAGCCTATGCTTCATGGATGATTACATACTCGGTGTGGAAGAGAAGGAGCCTGAGAGCACCCCTGAAGGCAGCGTGTGGCCGAACCCTGCCGGGGATGTTGTGAATTTCAGGATTGAGGGCACAGTGGGCAGTATTGTGAATATAATTATCTACGACAGGATGGGCCGTGAGGTCCTGTGGCCGAATCAGCGCACGCTTTCGCCCACGGCTTGCTTTTCGGCTGATATCTCGAGCCTGTCCGCGGGGGCGTATTTCGCGAGGATAGCTGACGGTGAGAAGAATATTGTTATGCCCTTTATTAAGAAATAAATTGCTCTCCAAATAAGAAGCCGGGGAAGAGACACTGCCCTGACCCCGGCTTCAACTTATTGGCACGATGCTTACTAATTGGACCAGAAGCGCCTCGGGAAAGCCATCATTTCAAAATCCGGATCTTGAAAGAATGCAAAAAAATTTTATTTATTAGTAAGAATAATTGAATATCTTTGAATGACAATCGGAAAAAATGGTGTCAAACCGGGGCTGATTTCTCCGATAATGGGTTATTTGAAGTTAAAAACAATGCTGTGAACTGAAATGCAGGCACTGAAAAAATTACTTACAGACCTGAAGCGAAAGGACCACAAGCCCGGGTTCGGCGGGCTCGATATTTTCAAATATATCGGCCCCGGGCTGCTCGTCACCGTGGGGTTCATTGATCCGGGGAACTGGGCTTCCAACCTTGCCGCGGGATCGGACTTCGGCTACACGCTCCTCTGGATGGTGACGCTTTCCACCATCATGCTTATCATTCTTCAGCATAATGTGGCACACCTTGGGATAAAGACCGGACTGTGCCTTTCCGAGGCAGCAACTAAATTCACACCCCGCCCCATGTCGATCTCAATTCTCGGCTCTGCCATGATGGCCTCCATTGCAACCTCACTGGCCGAAATCCTCGGCGGAGCCATAGCGCTGAAGATGCTATTCGGGCTGCCTTTGAAGCTTGGTGCATCGGCAGTGACTTTTGCAGTTATTTTTGTCCTTTTCAGTAATTCCTACAAAAAAATTGAGAAATGGATAATCGCTTTCGTGTCATTGATTGGAATATCATACCTTTACGAGCTTCATCTCGTGGATATAAGCTGGGGCGATGCCGCCCGGGGCTGGGTGACTCCGTCGATTCCTGATGGCTCGATGATTGTAGTGATGAGTGTGCTCGGCGCCGTCGTGATGCCGCACAATCTTTTCCTGCATTCCGAGATAATTCAGAGCCGGCAGTGGAATCTTGAGGATGAAGCCGTGATCAAAAAGCAGCTTGATTTTGAATTTTTTGACACACTGCTGTCAATGATAGTCGGCTGGGCCATCAACAGCGCGATGATCCTGCTCGCGGCCGCAACATTTTTCGGGGCGGGCGCTTCCGTCCGTGAGCTTGAGCAGGCGGAAAGCCTGCTGAGACCTCTGCTTGGCGGCAATGCATCGGATATTTTCGCAGCAGCCTTGCTGATGGCCGGGTTCGCCTCGACAATAACCTCGGGCATGGCCGGCGGAACGATATTCGCGGGGATTTACGGCGAGCCGTATGATATAAGGGATAACCATTCGAGGCTCGGCGTGCTGGTGTCGCTCTTGGCCGCCCTTATCATCATCATGTTTATCAACGATCCCTTCAGCGGCCTGATTTACTCGCAGATGGCACTGAGCGTGCAGCTTCCATTTACTATTTTTCTTCAGATCCGCCTGACATCCTCGCGGAAGGTGATGGGCAAATATGCAAACAGCAGACCGACCACATCACTTCTGGTTCTGATAGGGGCTGTTGTAACATACTTAAATATAAGGCTGTTGCAGCTTTTATTCTGAGCGTTTGAAATGAAACGATATAAAATAAATGGTTGCTCAATTATGATAAATATTAGAAATTGTTCCAAAATCCATTTTGTATCGGCATTCAAAACAAACCGGGAAAAAAAAACTTTTGTTTTTGGTGCATTCAGGTGTAATTTTGTTTGTTATTGTAAGTGGTATTTGATTTGAAATGTGTAGTTCTTTGGTATGTGATTAAGACCGTAAAATAACGGATAGAAGTATTGTTCTAATTCACATTGTTTATTTTATTAAGGGTACAGCCATGAAGAAAATGGCATTGGTTCTAATGTTGTGCTTCGGATTGATGATCTCCGGCGCTATTGCTCAGCCTAAAGCTGAAACTGCAACTTCAAAGACAAAAACAGAGAAAGTAGCTAAAGAAGCGAAGACAGAGAAGAAAGAATTGAAGAAAGCAGCCAAGGCAGAAGTAAAAGACGCCAAAGCAGAAGCAAAGGAATTGAAGAAAGACGCTACGACAAAAGAGAAAAAAGAGCTGAAGAAAGCAGCCAAGAAGGAAGTAAAAGAAGCAAAGACAGAGTTGAAGGACGCTAAAAAAGACGTTACAACAGAGAAAAAAGCCAAGAAGGCTGTAAAAGCAAAAAAAGTGAAAAAAACTGTAGAACCAAAAGAAGCTAAATAAGTTTCTTTCTAAGATACAAATGAAGCCGGCCCAAAGCCGGCTTCATTTGTATTAGTATTTATGTACTGAATCGTAGTAGAATTTATGTGGCGCTTGCGAGATCTTCTCGTTCCATATCTCCACAAGAATTTTCAACTCCTCTTCCTGATCCTTTTTTTCCGGGTTTGTTGTTTCTTCGATTTTGAATTCGAATGACTCGAGCCCGTGAGCATCGCAATCTTCTTTCAGCAGAGCTTCCCTGCAGCCGCCGAATGAAAGCTCCATCTTGAACCTGCCGAAAGGGCCGTGAAGGTTCATGGAGCTGCCAAGGAAAATCTTGCCCGTGACGGTGTTGGTTATTGAAAATATTCCCACGCTTGGAACTCTTTTCTTGTATTCTCTGATCAATTCTTTTCTATCCACAGCCAACCACCTTATTTTAAAATAAGATCGGCAATATTGCCATATTCTGTCATCATGTCGGAATATGATTCCGGTATTCTTCTGTTTATATACATCAGCAGCAGGCCCTTGACCGCCTTGGAATGAGTCTTCATCATCGCGCGGGCAAGCGGCTCGTTCCCGTCGGCCAGCAGCTTCCAGTCTTCGCCTATTACCTCATCCGGTATTTCTTCCACGGTGCGCGAGATTCTCTGCTGATTCGCTATGTCGGACATCCTTTCAATAAAGAAAAGCTCGAAAATGCCGGGATATTGAACAAAGTACCTGATATAGGCCGTGGTTGCCTTCCGCACCCTTTCCTCTCCGGGGTCAATCCCGGCTATCGCGTCCCCAATGTATTGCCGGCACTCATCGGCAAAGTTGTCAATGCAGACGCAGAGCAGATCCTTGAGATCCTCGAAGTGGTTGTAAAGCGTGGCGAAGGAATAACCGGCCTTTTCAGCCACGTTCCGCACGCTGAGCGCCTTGATGCCCTCGCCCTTGATAATCTGCTCGGCACTCGAAATAAAGTAGCTTCGCATTCTTTGTTCCTGTATCTCTTTCTTGTCCACAGCAACTCCTAACAATATTCAAAAAAATAACAGTGTAAATATAATAAACACTGTTAATATACGCAAGAGAAAAATATTGGTTTCAATGATTGAACCGAAAGGCTCAGCTTTCGGAATTAATCACCTCGTGGAGTATTTTGCTGAATTTCGAGATGCTTACAGGCTTGTCGATTCTCGCTGCAAAGCCGTATTCTCGGTATTTGGCAATTATCGGCCTCGTGGAGTGCCCGCTGAACACGAGGACCTTCACCCCGGGATCTATTGCAGCCAGCTCTTTTATTGTTTCTTCCCCGCCCATGCCGCCTTTGATTGTCAGGTCGAGAATCACGGCATCGAAAGGAGTTTGCCCGTCAATCGCGCTTCGAAATTGCGCGATGGCCTCCTCGCCCTTTGCCACGCAAGTCACTTCATAATTCAATACCTGGCAGATCTCCCGAACCACGTCCCGTATGTCGGCATTATCATCCATGAAGAGTATCCTGTCGTGATTTCCTATAACGATGTCAGTGTCGGAATCCATGTCATTCAGGAAAGACTGCGTAGATGCAGGCAGGTAAATTGTGAAGCTTGTTCCTTTGCCCGGTTCGGACTCAACATATATCTTGCCGCTATGCTTCTGGATGATGAGATGGACGGTAGAAAGGCCAAGCCCGTGGCCCTGCTGCTTAGTGGTGAAAAAAGGATCGAACACTTTATTTAATATCTCAGGCTTGATGCCAGAGCCATTATCCTCGACAATAATTCTGACGCTATCGTCGGTGAGTATGTCGGCCGGCTGCTCTTTCCCGCTGACGGGCGCCACGTGCACTCTCACGGCGCCGCCGCCATGCATGGCCTGCTTTGAATTCAGGAACAGGTTCAGAAACACCTCGTTCATTTGCCTCTTATCTATATCGACAGGGAAGACGGACTCTTCCGCTTCGAGGGTGAACTCCACTTCCGAGCCGCTGAAGGCCATGCTGGCCGCTTCCTCGATGACCAGGAGGATATTCGATGCCTCCTTCACCGGCACCCCGCCGGAGGAAAAAGTCTGGAAGCGTGTGGCCAGTGAGTTCGCAAGGTCAAGCGACTTTTCGATTTTCTCGAGATAATGGTCTGTACGTTCCTTTCTTTCCCGGGCAAGACTGATATTGAAGTACATCGAGGCGAGTAAATTCTTGAAATTATGAGCTATGCCGCCGGCCAGAACGCCAATGGATTCGAGCTTCGCCACTCGGCGGAGCTCTTCCTCAGATTTCTTTTTCTGGGTGATATCCCTGAGAATTATCAGGTACTGAACAGGTTTCCCGCCTTGGTCGAAGACGGTTGAGGATGAATACTCTATATCAATTGTGCCGCCGCCCCTTTTCGGGGTTATTATTTCTTTCGGCACCGGGCCCGTGTCGCGGAAAAAATCACTTGGCTTGCCGGGGAAATCACTATTGCCGAAAAGCAGGTCGAATGAATTCATTCCCTGCAGGCTTTCCTTCAGCTCGTAATCGAAAATTTTCGCGGCCTGGGTGTTGGAGAAAAGGATCGATCCCTCAGCATCAGTCAGGATAATCCCGTCTATAGACGTTTCAACGATAGTGCGATAGAGGTTTTCGCTTTTCTCAAGGGCGCGGCTGGATTCCAGCCGCTCAGTTATATCCCTTCCGATATACAGGCAGGAAACAACGTTCCCTTCGTTATCGTGCTCCGGAATGAGCCTTATGTCGAAAACGTAATTCCGGTTGTCTTTGGTATAATAGAATTCAAATTCCGAGCTTTCGCCGGTGGCGAGGACGGGCATTATTTTACTGTCCCAAAAAAGGCAAGAGCTTTCCGGGAAGCCCACCTCCCTGAGCGTGTGGCCGACGAACATCCCGGCACTGAACCCGGAGAAGCTGACGATTGCCTTATTAACAAGAATAAAACGGCATTCCTTGTCGAAGCTGCATATCAGGTCCGGGGAATTGTCCACGAGGCTCCTGTACTTTGCCTCGCTTTGCTTCAGCTGCTTTTCCTTGATAATATTCGAGGAGATGTCGTTGAACACAGTTGCGAACTCGCCGCGCTTATTCGAGTATGCCTGCACCTGGTAGTATTTGTCAAGCTGTGGTTCAAACTGGTCGAAAAGAATCGTTTTGCCGCCCAGTGCCACTTCGCCGTATTTTTTAATCCAGAAATCGTCAATTCCCGGGATGATTTCCCTGACCGTTTTCCCTATGATTTGCTCTGCCACCAGGCCGGTCATCATTTCGAATGCATGGTTTGCTTCCAGGAAACGATAATCGCACGGGCTGCCGCTCTCATCAAGAATCAGTTCGTGCAGCGCGAACGCGTTCAGCATTTTATCGAAAAGGTTTTTGTATTTATAATCCGATTCCTGCAATTTCTTACCCGCCAGCACATGCTCGGTCACATCGGTGAAAATAGAATAAACCTGGAAGATATCCTTGCCGGACTCTGAAAATACGGGGACACTCTCAACGTTCAGCCAGGTATAATCATTAACCTGCTGGTTAAATACGCCCAGTATCACGCCTTTCCGGGGTTCGCCCGTCCTGAGGGTGATCATCGTGGGGTGCTCTTCGCCGGGGACTGGTGTGCCGTCGGGTCTGATAGCCCGCCACATCGGGTCCGAAGACTTCACCCCGAGCATTTCATCGAGTGTAAGCCCCAGTATTCTGCAGGCCGCGGGGTTAGCATAAATGATTTCACCGTCGGAATTCTGGTACACCACGCCGCTCGACATTGTCTCGAACAAGGCGCGGTGCATGTTTTCATGGCGGGCAACCTCCCTGCCCGCCGCCCTTGCCGGCTCGTTCTTGTCCTCAGCAGTCTTTTCCGGATTGTTCCCCGGGGTGCTGCGGCATTTATTGTCGTCTTCGTCTATGACCATTCAATTTACTGTCGGGTTTTGGAAAAAAATATAAAATCTTAGACAGCGTGATCTGCAGATTATTGCAAAGAATGAAGTTAGAGCAGCTACTCCCGATTGATCACATCCTCAATAATTTTTTTGAATTTTGAAATTTCGATGGGCTTATCAAGCCGCCCCTTGAAGCCGTATTTCTCGTAGTCATAGACTATCGGCTGCGAGGAATAGCCGCTGAAGATAATTGCTTTAACGTTCGGGTCGATTTCACGGAGCGCGTGGAAAGTCTGCTCGCCGTCAAGCCCGCCGCTGACAGTGAGGTCAAGGATCACGGCATCGAAGGGGTTCGGGCTTTCGAATGAGCTTTTATATGCCGCTACGGCGGCTTGGCCGTTACTTGTGCATTCCACATCAAAACCAATGATCGAGCAGATTTCGGAAATGATTTCCCGGATGTCGGCATTGTCGTCCATGAAGAGCAATCGCTTTTTAATGTTATTTTCCATAGAATATTTTGCCTCATTTTAGCAACAACAAACAAAATATCAAAAAAAATGCAATCAACCATTCTATAAATTATTAACCGCCATCACAAATAAGTATTGTATTGCTCATTCTTTCAAATTTGTTCCGAAGTTACTAAATTAAAAAGCATAATAAAATTTTCAAGGCTTCGTTTACTCTGCATAAACATTGTGGAGAACCAGGCATGACACTTACCCGTTTTTTGGCTGTCTGTTCGGCAATTATTCTTTTAGCATCCGGTGTGGACGCCCGCACCTACATGGTGAATCAAATACCTAACGGCAGTAAGTTCGGCTGCGGCAACTGCCACGTGAGTGCCTCGGGCGGGGGCGCGAAGAATTCTTTCGGGACCATGGTAGGGAACAAGTACCTTGTTGGTGGAAACGTGCAGTGGGGCAAGGCCCTGGGCGAGCAGGATGCTGATGGCGATAAGGCAACGAACGGCACGGAATTGCAGGATCCTGCCGGGGCCTGGGTCGTGGGGAATCCTGATCCGGGCAATCCTGCCGCCGTGACAAATCCCGGTGACAGCAAGAGCAAGCCGGACACCCGGGTGGAGCCCGGCGGGGACGAGAATTCCATCGGCAAGCTGCAGGTGGAGGTTCATCCCATGTTTGGCATCGCGGTGGTTAAATTCTCCATAATTGACCCCGGGGAAACGCATAGTTATATTTACAACCTGATGGGAAAGCTTGCCCTTGAAGCTGAATACGGGTCCTGGCCGAGGGGAACTACAACATGGTGCTATCCCTCACAAACTTACAGGGGGCGATGCTTCCGCACGGTGTGTATTTCATTCGAATAGTATGCGGCAACAGCCTCTGGTCCGCGAAGGTGGTGCTTTAGGGGCGGCGCCGGGCCGGGGATGAAAATTGCAAAAAAGAAAAGCCGCGAAGGGATACCCCTCGCGGCTTTTCAACAGCACTGTGCAGAATACTATTTGCAGATATGAATATGCCTGTGCATGATTCTGCGTGATTCGTATTTTCTCTCGTCCTCGTTCATCGCGGTCAGGCGCGAGTTAAGGTTCTTGTCGTTTTCAGCCGAAAGAGCTTTTGCAACGCTTTTAATGACCTTTTCGGGGAATATGTTCTCTCTTTCGTAAAGATCTTTGCTCTCGATGAGCACATCGGCTGAGTCAACGCAGCAAGCCGGGAGTTCTGCCAGCTCGCCCTTGAATGACGGGTCGTTGATGTTGACAGTAACGTGGTTCTTTTCTGCCAGCTTGAGGGCTTCTTTGCCATGCCTGAATCCCCATTCCGTGGCCATGCAGAGGCCGGCCAGAAGCAGGTGGACGTTCGCGCTTCCGTCGGGAGTGCGTATTTCCACTGTCTGCTTGCTGTCGCCATTGGCAAGTGGTTCAGTCTGCTGCGGGTTGATCTTCTGCGCAAGGTTGGATATTTTTGTCCAGGCAAGCGGCACCCTGATCATCGCGCTTCTGTTGCTCTCGCTCCAGCAAACTCTCGTGGGGGCTTCCTGGCCGGGCACGAGCCTGAGATAGGAGCCTGACACCATGTTGCCGAATGCCGTGAGGCTGGGCGCATACTTGCAGAATCCGCCGATAAGCTTGTGTGCTTCTTCGGATAGGTTGCCCTTGTCATCGGTCATCATATTCTTCTCGCCATTCCTGAGCATGGTGTGGAAATGCAGTCCGCTTCCGGCATCGCCGATATCAAGCTTAGGATAGAAAGTGGCGACAAAATTGTGCTTATAAGCCACATTTCTCACGATCCAGCTTGCAATGACCATAATATCCGCTGTTTCTTCGATCGGCGTAGGCAGGAATTCGATTTCAACCTGCTCGGCGGTTTTGCCGTTGAGCTCTTCATAGTCGCTTTCCAGCTTGAGTATCGACCCCACTTCATAGTGAGCATATTTAACATTGCCTATGATCTGCGACACGTGGCGCAAAGCCTCGTTCAGCACATCGCCCGTCTTGACGAACGGGGCACTGCCATGATAGCCTTTCTGGCGGGGCAGCGGGTAGGTGTTGTTCTCCACGTTGCCGATAAGGTAAAATTCCAGCTCGCCCAGGGCATGAAGGTCGAGTCCCGAGGTTTTCTTCAAAAGCATGTTAGCATTGTGAAGGATGTTATCCGGCGCGAAGTCAGCCAGATTTCCGTCTTTATCGAAGAAGCGGCAGACGAAATCGAGGCTGTGGCAGTCGAAAGGATTCAGGAAAGCAGAACTGTAAACCGGCACTACGTAGAGGTCGGATTTCCCGGTGTCCACCATTCCCTTGAACAGCGAGGAGCCATCGACGCGTTCGCCGTTTGTCAGCAGGTGTTCCGCCTGTTTGCGGTTGGTGATCGGGATTCTCAATTCCCTGATCCTGCCATCGATCGCGGTGTAGTGAAAAGTGATTCTTTCTATCTGCTTTTCTAATATCACTTTTATCAAGTCATCACGAGTCAGGTCTTTTTTCTCTTTACCCGTTATAACGCAGATTGGATTATTCAAGGCAAACATTTCATTATCAAAAGCCATAAAAAACTCCCTGATCAAAATAGTCTCTAAATCAAATATTGAAAAGTGGCAATAATACCAAATGAATATAGCAATTTTCCGATATTAAAGCAAAGAAGAATGAACAACAACAAAAAAAATGGATTTTTATCGCTCCTTCAGGCGAAAAAATTCCGTGCGCCCGGAATTCCCACGAGCGGCGCGCAGGGGGCGTGACAGCCCTAACTTACATAAATGCTTGCATATTATTCAATTCTGGACTATTTTTGCATTCTTATGCGGCTTGCGCAAGTATTTGAAGGCTTTAAGCCGCCTTTTGATTTGTTTGTTTAATTGCTGAGAAAAGAAGAATTTATGGGAACCACATCCGACCTTCGTCCGGGCGCATTTATTAAATTCAATAATGAACTTTGCGTTGTTCTGGAATCAGAGCACCGCACCCCCGGCAACTTGCGTGCTTTCTACCAGGTAAAAATGCGCAACACAAAGTCTGGAAGACTTATCGAGAATCGCTTCCGCTCGGGTGAGCAGATCGAGTTCGTGCGCGTTGAAAAGAAGAACTATCAATACCTTTATAACGACGGTTCGCATCACTATTTCATGGACACGGACACTTACGAGCAGGTGCCTGTTGACGAGGCCGCCGTCGGTGAGTCGGTCAAATACCTGAAAGAGAACCAGGACGTTCAGCTTGTAATGGAAGGTGAAAACATCCTTGCCGTGGAACTTCCGCCGCTCGTGGCGCTTCGTGTTCTCTCCACCGAACCCGGCTTCAAAGGCGACACAGCCACGAACGTCATGAAGCCTGCCACGGTCGAGACCGGAGCTCAGGTGCAGGTGCCGCTGTTCATTAACGAGGGAGACCTCATCAGGGTAGATTCTAAAACCGGGGCCTATCAGGACAGGGTGAAAGAATAAAAGCCGGTGCCGAAAAAATAATCCCGACCCCGCCCTTTTCGAAGACGCGGGGTTTTTTTTGTG
>CAZIHB010000042.1:0-10352 GCA_964538535.1 uncultured Hyphomicrobiales bacterium
TGGCGCTATCCCGAGGCCCAGCGCGGCAATTGCCGCTCCTGCCTGCTCGTGTATCTTGCCGCTGAACCGCACCGACGGCAGGTTTCTGAATATCCTGAGAAGCATCGCTGAGTAATAGTCTATGGCTCCGCCGGCTCTTTCAGCCTTTGAAGACACATCGACAAGCAGGCCACCGATTTCATCCGTGAGCCCTTCGATAGCTTTTGTCACGGCATCAGGATTAATCAGCCTCTCGTCAGCATCAATAACAAGAATAAAATCACCCGTTGCAGCATCGATCAATTTGTTTCTGGCCGCCGAAAAGTCGTTCTCCCAGCCTATGTGAAGAACTTTTGCCCCTGCCTGTTCAGCCGCTTCGGCAGTCTTGTCGCTCGAGCCGGTGTCGCCGAGAATGATCTCAAAAGCTATCGCCCTGACTGATTCGATGCAGTCCCTTATCAATTGTTCCTCATTTTTGGCTATTATGCAGACTGATATTCTATTGCCGATCATCACTACTCTCCAAGAGAAAATCCCAAAAACTGCCAAAATACAAGCGCAATATATTTAATTTTTGTTAAAATCCATATATGGATATGGCTTAGGATGCAAAATTGATTAAATTATAGAATTATCTTTGTTATGCTACTTTTTTTTCTCGTAAAACAATTTTAAGGTGCCATGCGGATGAAGACTTTTCTATACACATTGACAACTATAATTGCATTTGGATGTATTTCAATCGAGGCCGGTTTTTCTCAGGAATGGCTAAGCAACGTTCCTGCCGGGCAGCGGGACGACTTCAGGGCATTGCAAAAAGCATTCAACGATTACTGGAGCAACAGGGAAATTGAAAAAGGAAAGGGATGGAAACAATTCAAAAGATGGGAATATTTCTGGGAGCAGAGGCTCAGAGGAAAATGGGAATTCCCGACCGCGGAATACCTTCAGAAAACGTATGAGACTGCCTTCACGAAGCATAAAGCAGCTGAAATTCAAGGGTTGGGAGCCGATTGGAAAGAAATTGGGCCCTCAACGGTGCCGACTAACATGCTCTCTTACAAATCATCAGGTATCGGCAGGATCAATTGCATCAGATTTCATCCGACCAACCAAAACGTCGTGTGGGCAGGTTCTTCATCCGGCGGGCTCTGGAGATCGGGCGATGGCGGGAAGAGCTGGGAGCTGTTTCCCATTGCCGGGGTCTGGTCACCGGGAATATCCGATATTGCCATTGCTTCGAGCAATGCAAACGTGATGTATGTGGCAACGGGTGATGCCGACGGTGCATTCATGTCGAGGAGCTACAGTGTTGGTGTCTATAAATCGACCGACGCCGGGAAAACATGGTCCCCGACAAAACTTCTGCACAGCATGAGCTCTGCCGTGCTTACCGGCTGCCTGGCCATAAGCCCCTACAGCGCGAATACCGTTTTTGCAGGCACCTCTGCGGGGCTGTATAAGACGGATGATGGCGGCATGAACTGGAAGGAAGTAATTTCGGGTGCTTATATCAGGCAGGTAAAAATAAAAATCGGCGACCCGGGCGTTATGCTTGCAGCAACCTCGAGCGATTATTACGGCGGGGGCAGGATACTTAAATCAACCAATGCAGGCAACACTTGGACTGACGTGCTGAAAATCACTGATGGTTCCAGAATAGTGATTGGCCAGACGATGGCTAAACCCAATTATGTCTATGCCGCGGTTGCCAACGCGAAAACGAACGGGTTTTCAGGGCTCTACAGATCCACTGATTTTGGCAACAACTGGGATTTGATGGCCAGCTCACCTAATATTCTCGGCCTTGAAATTGACGGGAATTCCGAAGGCGGCCAGGCAAATTACGATCTCGCGATTACAGTGAACCCAAAAGATGCCGATCAGGTGTATGTCGGCGGGATACATATGTGGAAGTCCACTAATGGGGGAAAAAATTGGAAAGCTATAAATCACTGGACAGGCGACAACCTGCCGTACGTTCACGCGGACCAGCATGACCTTCAGTTCACTAATGACGGGATGCTTTACTCGGCAAACGATGGCGGAATTTACATATCATCGGACTTAGGGGCTAAATGGACCGATATTTCCAATGGCTTGAATATCCAGCAATACTATAAATGCAATACTTCCAATTCAACCCGGAATATATTCATAGGCGGCACGCAGGATAACGGCACCATGATGTGCCGCGATGGAAAATGGTATCACGTGATGGGCGGGGATGGCATGGATTGCGGGATAGACCCCAAGGATCCGAATATTATCTACGCTTCCTATTATAACGGATTTTTCTCAAAGTCAGTTGACGGCGGGAATAATTTCTCACCAATGATTTACAGGAACATTACCGGGGAGATTGGCGCGTGGGTCACTCCGTTCTTGATTGACCCGAACAAGAACACGACGCTTTACGCTGGGTATATGAACGTGTGGAGGTCAACAGATCAGGGCAATGGATGGAAGAAGCTCGGGACGCTCCCTTCAACTTCGTTGATTAGCAGCATAGCCGTGGCGCCGGGGAATTCGGGCATAATTTATGTTTCCTCAGCAAACTGTGTTTACAGGACGGAGGACACAGGAAAAACATGGAAAACCATTTTTTCCGGGTCGGGAACCGTTACATCAATTGAACCTGACTATAATTCGCCTCTGAACTGCTGGATCACGATGTCGGGCTACTCTGACGTCAACAGGGTGCTTAAATACACGAATTCGGGGAACACTTGGACTGATATATCATCCGGGCTTCCGGCCATGCCGGCGAATAAGATTATCATGCAGGCCAATTCCCCGGAGGGTAATCTGTTCGTGGCCACTGATGTCGGTGTATATTATAAAAACAGCGAGATGAGCTCCTGGGCACCTTTCAGCAACGGTATGCCTTACGTGTTCGTAAGTGACCTGAAAATCAACTATGCCACCGGCAGGCTGATTGCTTCAACCTTTGGCAGGGGCGCGTGGGAGACAAAGATATTGAACTGCAACATAGCCAAACCGACGATCCAATCGAGCGGCAGCCTGGCTTTCTGCTCCGGGGACAGCGTCGTGCTCAGCGTGGACGGCAACTACAGCTCTATCGAATGGAATAACGGAGCCAAAGGAAAATCGGTCATTGTCAGGAGTTCCGGCACGTATTACGCGATTGTAAAGGATCAAAGCGGGTGCCTTGAAAGCTCCGACCCGGTTAATGTCGTGGTTTATACCGCGCCCGATATGAAGATTTGGGCAGTTGGCAAGAATTACGGCTGTTCGGGAGACAGCGTCGTGCTGACGACCAGCATCGGCTACGTGAGGTATAACTGGTCAAATGGCGATACAACAAGAAGGATTTCAGTCCGCGCTCCCGGGGATTATTTTGTATCGGGATTCACGAGCAAGGGGTGCTATGGCGAAGCAGACACGTCATTCAACGTGAAATATTACGAGAGGTCCGCAAAGCCATCAGTCTCCTTCACGGGTGATAGTCTTGTGACGGGCGAGGGCAATGCATATCAGTGGTATTTCGAGGGAAAAGAAATACCGGATGCCACCCGTAGGTCGTTCAAGCCCGTTAAGTCCGGGTTGTATCAGGTCGGGGTGGCAAGCAACACGCCCTGCATGGGATTGTCGGATGCGTTCAGCTTCGTGAATTCCGTCGAGGAGCCGCAAGATGGGGTGAAAATTGAGATATCGCCTAATCCATCGGGCGGCAATGTCGAGCTGAAGGCAGAAATCGGCAGAGCGTCATCAGTGGAAATATTAATAACCGACATAGGCGGCCGTGAAGTGCATAGAGAAGCTATTCCGGTGCCTGATGGCGCTATCGACAAAACGCTGAACCTGGAAAAACTGGATTCAGGCATTTATTTCATCGGGATTAAAGTCGGAAATGAATATTACGTCCGCAAAATGGCCATATATTGACGGCTATGCGATGGAAGAAATAAAAAAAATAAGCATCCCGGAAACGGGATGCTTATTTTTTTTATAATCGCTTTATATTTCTTGACGTTAATGCTGCGCTCCCGAAAGGGTTGCACTGCTGAATCGATAATATTTAGACTATCAGCATGGCATCGCCGTAAGCCAGGAAATGCATATCTTCTTTCCCGCCGCGTTTATACGCCTTGAACAGGTTTTCTTTGCCTGCGAAAGCTGCAGTCAGAAGCAGGGACGGTGTTGCCGGCGGGTGGAAATTGGTAATAAATTTCGACACAATTTTGAATTCATAAGGCGGGTAGATGAACTTATCCGTCCAGCCTTTATTGGGCTTAACCGAGCCGGTTGTCAGCACGGATGCTTCCAGGGCCCTGACGGTGCTCGAGCCGACGGCGAACACGTTCTTCTTTGCCTTAAGTGATTTATTGATCTTTTCGGCGGATTCCCTCGAAATTTCGAAGTACTCGGAATACATTCTATGCTTTGTAAGGTCTTCCACCTCGATTTTCTCGAATATCCCCTGGCCGATGTGCAGGATAATTTTGGCAATTCTGACACCCTTTGCCTCGAGAGCATCAAGGATTTCCTGCGAGAAATGAAGTCCCGCCGTGGGCGGTGCTATCGATGCAAGATAGTCAGGATTGGCAAAAACGCATTGATAAGCCTCTTTATCAGATTCCGCGGGTTCGCGTTTGATGTAGTCGGGCAGGGGCATCTCGCCGATTCTCTCGATAACTTTGAACAAGTTGCCGTCGTAGCTGAACCTGACTGTGCGGCCGCGCGAAGTCGTGTTATCGATAACCTCGCAATAGAATTTGTTGTTATCGAAAAATATCTTGTTGCCGATGCGGACTTTCCTCGCCGGCTCGACAAGCACGTCCCAGATCCTCTCGTCAGCCTTAAGCTCCCGCAGCAGCATAACTTCAATCTTGGCGTTCGTTTTTTCCTTTTTGCCGAAAAGCCTTGCCGGAAACACCTTGGTTTCATTGATTACGAGGCAGTCGCCTTTCTTGAAATAATCAACGATATCTTTGAAAACTTTAACATCTGTTTCGCCTGTATCGCGGTTAAGCACCATCAATCTTGAGGAATCTCTGGGTTCCGCGGGAAACTTTGCAATCGCGTTCTTGGGCAAAGTATAACGAAATTCAGAAAGTTTCATCTAGTAATCCTTACTCAAAAAATAGATTTTAAAAATTGCAATATAACTCTATTTTTGTTAATATTCGCTTTAGAATCCTAATAATATAATTATTTAACTAATAAATTATTTCAGATTTATTTTGTCGCTTCTTCCATAAAATCATACATCCTGTTCACGAATTCGACCGGCGATTTCATGTAGCCCTCTATGAGCATTGAAGCCTCAAAGATCTGATTGATAGCGCGGTCGATCTTCTCATCCCCGGGGTTGGCTGAAAGCCTGGCAAAAAGATTGCTTATCAGGGGATGAGCTGTGTTAACTTCCAGTATTCTTTTGGATGCCGTGAATTGCTTGTCCATCATCTGCATCATCTTTTCCATCTGAGGATCCAGGCCTTCCTTGCCCACAACGAGAGTGGCAGGTGAATTGACAAGACGAAGTGAAGGAATGACATCTTCCACCTTGTCCTTCAGCACTTCTTTGAATCTTTTCAGCAGAGAGTCGAATTCTGCCTGTTTTTCTTCTTCCTTCTCGGGCTTAATCAGGTCAAGGTCAGCTTTTTCAATCGATTGCAGCTCTTTGCCGGAGTAATCCCTGATGTATGGTATTGTGAATATATCGACAGGGTCCGTAAGGTAAATCACTTCAATGCCGTTCTTGATGAAGTATTCTATGTTCGGGTTCTTCTCTATCTGGTCGCGGTGCGTCCCGGAGATGTAGTAAATCGTTTTCTGGTCGGCCTTCATGCGCGAGACGTAACCGTTGAATGAAGTAAGTTCGCCTGCTTTCAAAGCAGAGGTTTCAAACCTGATGAGCTCGGTAATTTTCTGCTTGTTGGTGTAATCCGAGTTTAAACCGGTCTTGAAGAGCGGGCCGAAATTCCTGTAGAACTCCTCGAATTTCTCTTTATCCTTATCCGCCCATTCTTCGAGGAGGTTCAGGATTTTTGTGGTCAGCACGCCGCGAATTTTTGCCATCACCGGGCTGGACTGAGTGACCTCGCGCGAGACGTTAAGCGGAAGATCTTCAGTATCGACCACACCCTTGACGAAGCGCAAATACTCGGGCAGCAGGTCCTTGGCATCATCCTGGATGAACACCTTGGAAGAATAAAGGTGAAGGGATTTTTCCCTCGTATCGACGAAAAGCTGCATAGGGGCAGTTGACGGGATGAAAAGAAGCGCCTTGAAATTGACGGTGCCCTCGAGCGAAAGATGCAGATGCCCGAGCGGCGGCTGGTAGTCATTCGAGATAAACTGATAGAATTCGTTAAGTTCTTCTTCGCTTACCTCTTCCTTTTTCCTTTGCCAGATTGCTGCCACCTTGTTGATCTTTTCCTCTCCGACAAAGACGGGGAAGTCAACGAAATTAGAGTATTTGTTCAGTATCTGCTTAACTGAGAAATCCTCGGCAAATTGAACATATTCATCTTTCAGTTTGAACGAGATTTTTGTCCCCTTGTTCTCTCTGTCGATTTCATCGATTGTAAAACGATCCTCGCCGAGGGATTCCCACCTGTATGCTTTTGAATCGTTTCGGGCGTGCCTTGTCTCGATCGTGACATGATCGGTGACCATGAATACGGAGTAAAAGCCGACGCCGAATTTTCCGATCATCCTCGCATCGAGCCCGCCGGGATTATCTTTCAACTGTTCCAGGAATTTCAGAGTGCCGCTGCCGGCCACTGTGCCGATGTTGCTGACAAGATCGTCAAAGGTCATTCCGATGCCGTTGTCTTCAATCGAAAAGGTTTTGCTGTCCTTATCAAGACTGATTCTGATTTCCGGTTCGTCTTCAGGACGTATTGTATCGTTGCACGTAAGCCTGAGGAACCTGTATTTATTGAGCGCGTCTGACGCGTTGGAAACAAGCTCTCTAATAAAAATATCAGGTTTGGAATAGAGTGAGTGTATAATCAGGTTAAGCAACTGCTTCATTTCAGCTTTGTATTCGAATTCCTGATGTTTGATAGTTGCAGTGTTTTCTTCCATTTAATCCTCAGTAAAATTAAATTTAATAAATTGGTATATCAAACCGTTGATTATAACGAATAGCTGAAGTGTTTATTGGAGATAATTTTAAAAAATTACCGAATAATTTTCCGGACCCATGCCCGGCTGATTCTTTCCGCGGCGCCTGGAAGACTCGTGGCAGGGACCGGAAAATCAATATAAACAAATAATAATGGTAGTTGAAAATATTCTGCCGCGTTAAGCGTCGCGCTGTCAATAGGTAATGAATGGAAAATTATAAGCGGAGCATTGAAAATAGCGGAAAATACGTAGAAAACTTACAAATCGAAGAAAAATCGAGCTCTGGTGATTTAATGCGCGGGTGAAAGGTATTTAATCGGGAAAAATGCTCTTTATACAATAGATGTCTCATGATGAGGAACGTTTATGAAGCACTCAGAAACAATGGTAAACGACCTGGTAGCCAGGCACGGCAAGTCGCGTGAGGCCCTGCTCCCGATACTCCAGGGAGTGTTCGACCGCGATCACTACATTTCCGACGATGCCATGGTGGAAATTGCACGGCAGCTCGACATATCAAGCGCCGAGGTATATGGCAAATCCACATTCTATCATTTCCTGAATATCGAGCCGTGCGGCCAGTTCGTTATTCGCGTCTGCAAGACGATAGTCTGCGACATGAAGAACAAGAAGGAAATCGTATCAACCCTTGAAAACCTGCTGAAGATCAAGATGGGGCAGACCACGCACAACCGCAAGTTTTCACTGCTTTACACCAACTGCCTCGGATGGTGCCACAAGGGGCCCGCGATGCTTGTCAACGATGAGGTGTACACCGATCTGACACCCGATAAAGTACGTGACATAATCGCGAAATACAGAAATTATTAACATACGGGAGACAAAAAGATGCCTGACAGATTGAAACGAGTTGATATAATCATGGGTTCCTATAGCCCGGATACGAAATATCAAGTGTTCGAAAAGATGCTTGGCACGCCGAACGAGGAAATAACCTCGATGCTCATCGAATCGGGTTTGAAGGGCAGGGGCGGGGCCGGGTTTCCCACCGGGCTGAAGTGGAAGCTGGCCTCCGAGGCTCCCGGCGATGAGAAATTTGTTGTATGCAATGCCGACGAGGGTGAGCCTGGAACGTTCAAGGACAGGGAGATACTGGAGAAAGTGCCGAGAAAGGTGCTTTCAGGGATCGGAATCTGCGGGAAAGTAATAGGAGCCAGAAGGGGGTATATCTACCTGCGCGGTGAGTATAAATACCTTGTGCCCAAGCTGCAGGCCGAGATAGACCTGTTTCACCAGATAGCTCGGCAGCTGAAATTTGATTTTAGGATCAGTATATTTCTCGGCAGCGGGGCCTACGTCTGCGGCGAGGAAACGGCCCTTCTGAATTCCATGGAGGGCAAGAGGGGCGAGCCGAGAAATAAACCGCCATTCCCGACCATGCATGGCTATCTGAATTGCCCGACGGTTGTTAATAACGTAGAGACTCTTGTCTCCGCGATGATGGTCTGCAAGATAGGGCCGGAGGAATTCAGGAAGCTTGGCATTCAGGATTCGCATGGCTCGAAGCTTTTCTCGGTGTCGGGCGACACACCGAAGGCCGGGATATATGATCTTGAATTCGGCCTGTCTCTGGAGCAGTTCGTCGAAGAATTCGGCGATGGCGATACGAAAGCAGTGCAAGTGGGCGGAGCCTCGGGATTCTGCGTGCCGAGGAAGAAATTCAGGGAAACAACGATCGGCTATCAGGGCGGCTTGCACGGGGATTCACTCCCCACGGGAGGTTCCATGATGCTTTTCAACAGCTCCAGATCGATGTTTAACGTGCTGAACAATTATCTCGAGTTCTTCTCCGAGGAATCGTGCGGGCAGTGCACGCCCTGCAGGGTGGGCTGCCAGCAGCTGAAGAAGGGGATTGAAGCCGTCAAGAAAGGGGAAAGGCCGCCCTCATACCTCAATCAATTGCTCAAGTTGACGGAGACCATGAAGCTGACGTCAAAATGCGGCCTTGGCCAGTCCGTGGCCAATTCCTTTTCCTCCATAGTCACCAATTTTATCGAAGAAATGATTTATTAGCATGTTAAACACCCCGGACCGTAACAATGGATAATCTGATTACACTGAATATTGACGGTATAGACGTCAGTGTGGAACCGGGAACATCAATTCTCGATGCCGCGAAAAAGATTGATATAAAAATCCCGACACTTTGCTATCACGAGGATCTTTGCATCGCCGGCAATTGCAGGGTATGCGTGATTGAAGTCGTCGGCCAGCGCACTCTGGCAGCTGCCTGCGCCACTCCCGTGATGCAGGGAATGAAAGTGCGGACAAATTCCCCCAAGGTGTGGAATGCAAGAAAGGATATCGTCTCCCTGCTCGTCAGCGAACACAACACGCAGTGCACCACGTGCTACAGAAGCACAAATTGCGAGCTGCAGAATCTTGCCTCGGAGTTCAACGTGGATAACGACAGGTACCTGAATATTGTCAAGAAGGAATACACGATAGACAGGTCTTCATGGTCGATAGAGAAGGATGATTCGAAATGCGTGCGCTGCCAGCGATGCGTGCGCACATGCGCGGAGCTGCAGCATGTTAATGCCATCACTGTCGCGCATAAAGGCAAGGACATGAAGATTTCCACTTTCATGAATCTGCCCCTGAATGAAGTGGTCTGTGTAAATTGCGGGCAATGCGTCATTCACTGTCCGACGGGCGCACTTACCGAAAGGAGGTATTTTGATTTTATCTGGGATTCCATCGGTGACGCGAAGAAGCACGTGATTATCAACACCGCGCCATCAGTCAGGATTGCCCTTGGCGAAATGCTCGATTACCCGGTGGGATCGAGGGTGACGGGCAAAATGGTAACGGCGCTGAAAAAAATGGGCTTCTCGTCTGTTCTGGATACTGATTTTGCAGCCGA
The DNA here is from genome assembly GCA_964538535.1 of uncultured Hyphomicrobiales bacterium. Classification (GTDB taxonomy): domain Bacteria; phylum Bacteroidota; class Ignavibacteria; order Kapaibacteriales; family UBA2268; genus CAZIHB01. Next base: position 9,968 of record CAZIHB010000042.1, read on the forward strand.
CCTGACAATAATGGAAGAAGGCACCGAGTTGCTTCACAGGCTGAAAATTGCCCTCAAGGAGAAGGAGAAAGTGGCTCTGCCAATGATTACATCATGCTCGCCCGGCTGGGTGAAATTCATCGAGCATATGTATCCCGAACATCTCGCCCACCTCTCGAGCTGCAAGTCGCCGCAGCAGATGTTCGGCGCTCTTGCCAAGACTTATTACGCCGAGAAAATGGGGATTGACCCGGCAGATATCGTGAGCGTTTCCGCCATGCCCTGCGCAGCCAAAAAGTTTGAGGCAAACCGCCCGGAAATGAAATCGAGCGGCTTTCAGGATATCGATGCCGGCCTGACGACGAGAGAGCTGGGCCACATGATACGCCAGGCAGGAATTAACTTC
>CAZIHB010000043.1:0-10091 GCA_964538535.1 uncultured Hyphomicrobiales bacterium
GTAAACCCGGGCAGGCGTTTGCCGCACCGGTTCCGATATTCGATACGGTACGATCGGCGAAAGAGGCTACAAAAGCAAACGCCACGGTAATTTTCGTTCCGCCGGCCTTTGCTGCCGATGCGATCATGGAGGCAATATCAGCCGAGATCGAACTGATAGTCTGCATCACGGAGGGTGTGCCGACAAAGGATATGATTCGCGTCAGGTCGGCGTTGAATGATTCGAATTCCGTACTTGTCGGGCCGAACTGCCCGGGTGTGATAACTCCCGGCGAAGCGAAGCTTGGCATTATGCCCGGGTTTATACATACACCAGGCAAAGTCGGCGTTGTTTCAAGGAGCGGCACCTTGACCTACGAGGCCGTTAAGCAGCTTACGGATCTGAATCTTGGGCAGTCAACATGCATTGGCATTGGCGGCGATCCGATAATCGGCACGCAGTTCATCGATGCAATAAAGCTCTTCAATGACGATCCCAAGACCGAGGCGATACTCATGATTGGAGAAATTGGCGGCAACGCGGAAGAAATTGCCGCGGAATTTGTGAAGGCCAAAGTGGAAAAGCCCGTGGCAGGATTCATTGCCGGACGGACGGCACCTCCCGGCCGGAGAATGGGGCACGCGGGGGCAATCGTATCGGGCGGAAAGGGCACGGCCGATGATAAAATCAGGACACTACTGGCCGCCGGTATCCGCGTGGCCGAGTCACCGGCCTTACTCGGTGATACGGTCAGGGAAGTGCTGGGTGAATCGAAAAAAAGGAAGCGGCTCGGCGGAAAATAAAAAAAATCGAGAATGCGGTGATTGTATAAATATCAATAAATTAAGTAAATACAAAAACATTTAGTCGAATGGCACTTTCAAGTGTCATTATATCAGGAGGAATGAGATGAGACACGATCGCACGTTCGCAATGATAAAACCTGAAGCTGTCAGCAGGCACCACGTTGGCCCGATTATTCAAATGATCACTGACGGGGGCTTCAGGATTGCAGGAATTAAAATGACCCGCCTGAGCCATGACAAGGCTGAGGTGTTTTACTCCGTACACAAAGGGAAGCCCTTTTTTGCCGGGCTGATTGAGTACATTACTTCCGGTCCGGTAGTTGCCATGGCTCTCGAGAAAGATAACGCGACAGAAGATTTTCGCAAACTGATCGGAGTGACGAATCCGGAGGAAGCTGCCCCCGGCACGATCAGAAAGCTATTCGGCCGGTCCCTGCAGGAGAATGCCGTGCATGGCTCGGACTCTGATGATAACGCCGCGTTCGAGATCGCGCTGATGTTTGATTCGATTGAAATATTTGTTTGAATCGGGTTATTTTCTTTGCTTTTAATTCGTGTTTGCGTCAGGAATGAGTATTAGCAGGGCACGGGAAAAATTATTATTTTTGGCGATTATTTATCAGATTCGGCAAGAGTGATGGGGAAATTTGATCGAAGAGACACGGCATTAATAGCGTCGAATCCGTACTGGGATTATAAACTTGATCATTACGAGCTGCCCACCGGTGCTGCAGGTGAATACCACTACGTGGAAACCCCCGGGTCCGTCCTTGTCGTGCCAGTGCTCGATGATGGCAGATTAGTGATGGCAAGGCAGTACAGGTATCTGAATCAGCAGTTCAGCATTGAATTTCCGGGCGGTGGAATAAAAAGGCAGGGAAATCCTGGTGAAGCGGCCGGCAACGAGCTTGCCGAAGAGTGCGGCTATGCCGCCGGGGAATTGAAAGAAATCGGCAGGTTCAATCCATTCAATGGCGTTACCAGCGAAATATGCCATGTTTTTCTTGCCACCGGCCTTGTAAGGCATTTCATGAAGCATGACGAAAGCGAGGAATTTGATGTGATAAATCTGAGGCCGGGCGAGTTGAATGATAAAATTGCCGCGGGAGAGATCTGGGACGGCATGACATTGGCCGCTTGGTGTATTTTTAAGAATAATAATAAGTGACGGTGAGGAAATGAATTTCGTTAAGTGTTTTACTCTTGGTCTGGCTGCCTTCGGGTTTTTGCTTGGATCGTCGCTTCTTGCTCAGGATGCAATGAAAAGCGAGAATCAGAAACTTACATTCATGGTTAAATCAATTTACCCGGTGAACGTGTCGCACGTGTATAAAATGACTGAAAAGACTAAAGTTATACGGCGCTTCAGCGATTCCACGGTTAAAGAATACAACCGCGACATGACCGTTTTCTTGTCCCTCTATGCTCCGAGCGCGCCGGACAATGGATTCAACACTCTGATTATATCGGTTGATTCACTGATTTACAAGTATTCTGACGAGAAAAACACAGCGGTCTTCAATTCGCAGGATGATAACTCCAGGCCGCCAAAAGTATCGGATTATGACAGCAAAGGTTTGATACTCGGTAAATCATTCGAGCTGACTTACTCACCATACGGGGAAATTGCAAAAATTACCGGTGAAGATCTGAAAGAAAAAAGATCACTTGTGAATGATCCTGCTACCGGCATTAAAGATACAATCAGAAGGTTCAACTGGAATTTCGGCCTCTCCGACGGACACCTGGCATTTATCGGCGATCTGCAGAAACAGGTGCTTCCATTGAAACGCATCGACACAAGCGACGTGTGGCCAGCCATGTTCAACTATGAAATTGAAGGCGTACATTTTTCGGACACCGTGAATGTTAAGATGAAAGATTACAACACCGACGTTTATAATCTCGTGGCCACCATGAACAAAGTAAAGCTCCCGAAGGGCGCGTACAGTTTCAACGGGTTCGACAGGTTTATAAACCTGACTGATGGCACTGTCTCCGGCACTTACACGATAAACGTCAACCCCAAGGGCTTCATCAAATATGCCGAGGGCAATTTTGAAAGCATAATGCATCTCGAGTATCATGGCGAGATGATCGAGCAGAAAGTAACCTCGACTGTCTCGTGGGAACTTGGAAAGATGTACAGGCTATAAAAATAAATTTCCCCCGGCCCTGCTCTTTCGGGCGGACGGCCGGGCATATACTCTGCCCCCGGCATCAAATTCACCATAATTTGACGCCGGGGGCAGAAGTGTTTCAAGGGGGATGCAATGAGCATCCGCAGCGGAAATGCAGGGTGTGATCGGCGGTAAAATGATTTTTCATGGGCACCCGGATGGCGGATTGTGGATAACTTGAGTCTCGGACAAAACTTTAGGAAAAAATAAAAGGCATATTTTAGTTGATTTTTAGCTAATTTATATAAGCTAAAGGGGAATGAGTTTACTTGTCGGGAAATAAAACAGCTGATGATGTAAATTAATTATTCATTTATTTGTTGTCACATACAAGTATAGTGCGTATATTTGTAAGCGTGATGAAGTTAAGAACGCGGTTTTGTCGTTCGGCATATACCGGCGAAGGCATAACTGGCTGAAAATTTGAAGGATTGCATCAATAATTGAGCGGTATGTATGGGAAAAAATGGTACAAGTTTGTTGAAGTTTGCTCATCCAAGCGATTTAATAGCCGTGCTGGTGATTATCATAGGCCTCTTGATCGCTTTTTTTGTGGACGAGCTTGCGGTGCGCCTGATAGGCATGAGCATATCAGTGTTGGGTGGAGTGTCGCTTGTCATGCTGATTGGGCAGAGAAAATCGGACCTCGTCGAGAGCATATATGTCAACAAAATCACGCCGGATGCAGAACCCAAGTTGGAGCACGTTTCTGCAGTCATGCCCGAACATGAGGCAAAAGCTGAAGAAAAGCCAAAGAAAGAGAAACAACAACAAGAAAAGCCATTATCCAAGCCTGCCGAACGCACAGATATTGAAAAAGACGGCTTCAGAATAGTTGCCAAACCACAGGCAGGCAAGGAAGCCGCCGGAAACGGCGATATATACGTCAGCGACAGCATGATCGGCGCGAGCCCTGCCACCGTGGATGAGATGGAAGAAGAGGGCGAGGCTGCTATCGAAACAACAGCCAACGCGGCAGTGCCGGAGAAAGAGAGCCGCGAAATGGAAAACCCAAAGGCCGACATCGGCCAGCCTGCCGGGGTAAATCGAGCAGCAGGAGCCGGCGCCGCGGCGATTTCCCGGCCGAATCCTGAAGCAGCCGGCCCGCAGACTGATGATGGCAAAAGCAATCTGACTAAAGAATCTGCTCCCGGTTATATCCGGAAAGAGCTTGACGTGCCTCTTTCCCTTCTGATGGAAGATACATCGCAGATCGGTCAGGAGCCCAAGAAGGAATTCGAGTATTTCATAAACAAAATCCTTACCGTAATTGAATCAGTCCTGCACACAAAGACGGCGGCATTCGTGCTGGCAAATAATGAAAAGCACGAACTCGTCACCGAAAGCCACGTTACGAATGTGCCGGAGATGTGGGCGGGCAAAAAAGTAATTAAAACGGGCAAAGACATACTCAGCAGGATACTCGAGAAAGGCAAACCAGAAGTGCTGACCGGAATCACTCCCGCGGCGGAAGCAGAGCTGCTGCCGTTCTACTCAACCCCGTCAGGCACGAAATCATTTGTCGGAGTGCCGGTTTTCTACGATAAAACGGTTATTGGGATCTTGTGGGCCGATTCAAGCGAAAGTGATGCTTTTGATGCAGGCACAGTAGCGTTCTTCGGCAATTTCACGCGTATAATCACATCTCTTGTGAAGAGCTACACGGAAAAATACGACCTGGTGCAGGCCTCCAAAACACTCGAAGCGATCAATTTATTCAGGAATTTATCTTCAAGAAGAAATTATTCCGTTGATGATATTGCAGAGGTTATAGTTGACACGATCAGCAAGCTTTTCGACGCCACGACAGCCGGTTTCTGCGGCTACGATCCCGTAGAGAACCAGTGGAGCATCAGGGCTATCATTTCCAAATCGGACAAAGTGAACGGTTTGCGTGGTGAGCTTGTGGATCTTTCCGGCGCCATGATCGGTAAATCAGTGATGTCGAATCTGACGATATTTATCAACAAATTCGACAAGCAGGAAGTCAGGGTCTGCGAAGGTGAAGAAGAAATTGCCGGCGGCTACTTCATGTCCGTGCCGGTAAAATCCTTCAACAACACGTACGGGGCAGTTTTCGTGGAAGGGAAAAACAGCTCGGCCGTCACGCAATTTGATATAGGAACACTCGAAACGCTTGGCAATTGCGCCGGATCGAGCATAGAGAAGCTGCATCTGATCGAGATAATACAGACATCAGCCTTGATCGATCATGCCACCGGCCTGCTGAACACTCCCGCTTTCCAAAGGCGTCTGGGCGAAGAAATAGCCAGGGCAGCTGATTTCAAGCAGCAATCCACGCTTTGCTTCATCCAGATCGACAAGTATGCTTCACTCGATCCCACGATATACCCGGAAAGAAATGAAAAAATGGTATATCATATAATTGGTTTATTGCAGAATCAACTGAAGAAATACGACCTGCTGGGCCGAATTGACGAAGCGAAGCTCGGCGTATTCTTATCCGGGACGAAGCTTGACGACGCGAGATTCTGGGCCGAGAGGGTCAGAAATAAAATTGCCGGCGGGGTGGTGGAAATTGACGGCCAGCGCTTTTCAGTGACGGCCAGTTTCGGCCTGGCAAAAACGGCCGATGGAATCAACCTGGAGACGCTTGCAGCGAACGCGCAGCACGCCCTGGATAATTCCATTCAAAAGACAAATTCTGTAAGCTTATATAATTAAAACAGTACACGGCTGACGTTTCAGTCCGGTTGTACTAATTGAAATAGGAAATTTATTATTATGATCAACAGAGAAACGTTGATACAGTCCATTCTTGATATTTTGCGCGATACTTCAGTTCCTGTCAAATTGAATGAATTTTCGAAGCTGCTTATGATCAAGTCTGATTCTGATGACTACGAGATACTCAAAGATGTGCTTGACGACCTCGTAAATAAGCAGATTATAAACAAATCCTCAAGGCGGAGATATTCGATAAACGACATCACCGATCTTTCCGAGATCAAAGGTGTGATCCGCATCGACAATGAGACCGGCACGATAGCAACGGATATATTCGATATGCCGACAATCACCGTCAACAGGAAAAACCTGAGGACCGCCCTGGACGGCGATACCGTTATCGTTAAACTCCTGGCGACGAAGAAAAACAAGAAGCCTAAAGGCGATGTGATTCAAATTGTTGAACGCAGCAAAAACAGTTTCGTGGGGACAATCGAGAGCGACGGCAATTTCTATTTCCTCGTGCCTGATGAAGCAAAGTACTACGTGGACTTCCTGATACCGGAGAACAAACTCAACGGTGCCCGGCCAGGGGATAAAGCAAGGGTGACCCTTGTCAGCTGGGATGATCCCGGCAAGAACCCCGTGGTGGAAGTTGCGGAAATATTCGGCAAGGCCGGCGATCCGAACGTGGAATTCAATTCGATCATGAAGGAATTTGAATTGCCCGACACCTTCAGCAGAGAAGTGCTTGATGAGGCTGCTAAATTCAAAGTGCCTGCAAACAGAAAACTAAAAGGAAGGCTCGATCTCCGCCAGGAAATGATTATTACAATCGATCCCGTCGATGCAAGAGATTTCGACGATGCACTCTCGCTTTCAACGCTCGAGAATGGTAACTACCGCCTCGGCGTTCATATTGCGGATGTCAGCGCTTACGTAAAAGAGAACACACCGCTTGATATTGAAGCGCAGCAGCGCGGCAACAGCACCTATCTCGTTGACAGGGTTGTGCCCATGCTTCCCGAAGCCCTCTCAAACCATGTGTGCTCGCTCAATCCCGATGAGCCGAGATTTGCTTACAGCGTTTTCATGGAGATTTCCGGTGATGGGCATGTTGTTGCCTCCGAGATGGCAGAAACACTGATCATCAGCAAGAGAAGATACTCTTACGACGAAGTGCAGGATATAATTGACACCGGGAATGGAGACAACAGCGAGCTGATACTCGAGCTGCACAAACTGACGGAAATGCTCAGAAAAGTACGATTCGAAGAAGGCGGAATTGAATATGACACCACGGAAGTGAAATTCAAGCTGGACGATAACGGACGGCCGATCGAGGCCTCGCTGAAGAGGACAACCCCTGCCACGGCTCTCGTGGAGGAGTGCATGCTGCTGGCCAACCAGGCCGTTACAAAAACGCTCGCGAGAATTTCATCCGACTACAACGTGCCGGCTTTGCTGCCGTTTATCTACAGGATACACGAAGTTCCGAATCCGAAGCAGATCCGGGAGGTGATGGAATTCATCTCAACGCTTGTCCCGATCAGAAAGAAGAAAGAATATTCCTCGCGCGACATTAACGAGCTTCTGAAAAAGGTGGAAGAGCTGCCCGAGAAGAACGTGGTGAATCAGATATTGATCAGATCCATGCCGAAGGCTGTTTATTCCCCGTTCAACATGGGGCATTTCGGCCTCGGATTCGGAGAATACACTCATTTTACTTCACCGATCAGAAGATATTCCGACCTGATGGTTCACCGTCTTTTGAAGGAGTATCACGCGGGCAAGCCGGAAAGCGAGAGGATCAAAACACTTTCTTTCCTGGTTAAAGGCGTCAGCAGAGTTTGTTCCGAGCGGGAAAGATTATCGATGGAAGCCGAGCGGGCCTCAGCAAAGCTTGCTCACGCCATGATGGCTGAAGAGCTGGTCGGAAAGGAGTTTGGCGGCACGATAACAGGTGTGACGAGCTTTGGTATTTTTATTCAAATGGATGAGTTCTACGGCGAAGGGCTGCTGCACATCCGCGACCTGAAAGATGACTATTACTATTTTGACGAAAGCAAGTTCCGCCTTGTCGGAAAAAGCACGAAAAAAGCTTACGGCTTCGGTGACAGGATCAGAGTGAAGATAGTGAAAGTAAATATCAAAAAAAGGAATATTGACCTCGTAATGGCAAAAAATCAATTTTCCGATGCCGAGAATTGACACTTCACCCCTTGACGACAGCCAGGGGGGAAAGTGAGATCACTATTTCGGCCAGGTCGGTCTGGTTTCTCATCACGATCTCGATGTCTTTATAAGCACCCGGTGCCTCATCAAGATCCGCAACAGAGCGGAGTGAATGGATTATGCCGAGGCGGTTGAGTCTGTCAGCCTGGTCCTGCAGGCTGAGCTGCTTTCTTGCCTGGTTCCTGCCGAGCACCCGCCCGGCGCCGTGAGAGCAGCTGTAAAAGCTTTCCGGATTACCGAGGCCCCTGACTATATAGCTTTTTGTGCCCTGCGAGCCGGGAATGATGCCCTGCTCGCCTGGCCGGGCACTCGTTGCACCTTTTCGGTGGATAATCACTCGGTTCTTATAGTGCGTTTCGAAGGACGCGTAATTATGCGCGATGTTGATCATATCGCCGAAATGCGTGTTTCCCGTAACATCTGCAATCACTTCCCTGATGCACTCGAGCATCAGCTTGCGGTTGGCAAGAGCGAACTGCACGCAGAAATTCATCTCGGCTATGTAGGCCTCGCCCTCGTCTGTATCAGGCTCGAGATAGGCCAGCTCCCATTGCTTTGGTATGCTGAACCTCATTTTATTCGCGAGCGAGATTGCAAGCTTGTTATAGTGGTCTGCAACCTGCTTGCCGATATTTCGGCTGCCCGAGTGGATCATGGCCCAGATATAGCCATCAGAGCCCTTCTGAATCTCGATAAAATGATTTCCACCGCCAAGAGTGCCGATCTGTGTGAGTGCGCTTCGATATTCCCTCGCGGCGACCGGGGTGTTACGTGACAGCCCAGGCATCAGCGATTCATCGCGCGGGCTTTTATGGTGATTGAAGCCGAGGGGGATCATCTGGCGGATGCCCGCCAGCACCTGTTTCAATCTGGCCTGCGAGATTTCCCTCAGCTCGGTTCTGATAGCACACATTCCGCAGCCGATATCAACGCCGACGGCGTTGGGCACAATTGCATCTCTTGTGGCGAGAACGCCGCCAATCGGCATTCCGAATCCCTGGTGGGCGTCGGGCATGATTGCCACGTGTTTGAATGCAAAGGGGAGGCGAGCCAGATTCTCGGCCTGCCTCATGGCACCATCCTCTATGTCGTCCAGCCAGAGCTTTATGGGCAGGTGCCCTGTTTCAATCTGCTTTATCATGCCGGAATACTCCGGAAAATTTCAGAATCAAACACAATATTAGCCAAGAAAAAGGGCTGAAGCAAGGGAAGTTTTTCTTATAAAATGTCAGTTTGATTATGAATATTAATGTTTGTATATTGGTGCTTTATCATAGTTTGTCTCTCGGGATCGGTTAGATATCGAAACAAAATTGGAACAATACCGGGCAATAGCAATGTCAAATAGCAGCCGGATAATAATTTATCAGACTGAAGACGGAAATACTAAGCTTGAAGTCCGCCTTGAGAACGAAAGCGTGTGGCTTACGCAGATTTAAACGATATGGAAAAATCAAACGTTTGGTGATCTGTCGAAATTTTTTTAATTGAAGGGGTAACGAGCATGGCCGGCACATTTTCGCAGATATACGTACAAATTGTATTTGCTGTTAAGGGCAGGGATTCTTTGATCAAAAAGGGTTGGGAAGAAGAATTGTACAAGTATATTACCGGAGTTGTTCAAAAGAAAGAACAAAAAATGCTGGAAATAAATGGAATGCCCGATCATATTCATTTTCTCATCGGTCAAAAGCCTTCTTGTTGCTTATCTGATTTAGTGCGTGAAGTAAAAAAAGCTTCTGATGATTTTATTAAAGAAAGAAATTTTACAAAATATAATTTTCAATGGCAGGAAGGATATGGAGCTTTTTCATATAGCGACTCCTCATTGGATAAAGTTATCCGTTATATCAAGAATCAAAAAGAACATCATAGGGTAATATCGTTTAAAGAAGAGTATATTGAATTTTTGAAAAGGTTCAAAGTGGAATACAAAGATGAATATTTGTTTGAGTGGATAGAGAAATGATCGGGCAATGGGTGCGACCCCTTCGGGGTCGAAAATGGTCTTTGAAAAACGAATTTCTATAAATATGCATTCCCTTCGGGATTGACTCCGAAGGAGTCACATGTTTATAGAAAGAATAAACGTCTTTGAAAACGACCCCGAAGGGGTCGAATGTTTATAGCCGAATGATCAGGCGGGCCGTGCGACCCCTTCGGGGTCGAAAATGGTCTTTGAAAAACGAATTTCTATAAATAT
>CAZIHB010000044.1:0-9963 GCA_964538535.1 uncultured Hyphomicrobiales bacterium
CCCGCACTGGTTCTCACCGATGTTCTATAAAGTTCACACGCTGACAACGGTTCCCTTCGCCAAGAATATCAACGTGGATTTCGGCCTGCTATATATTCCCGTTATTATATTCATACTGACGGCCACGTCCAATGCCGTGAACCTCACGGACGGCCTTGACGGCCTCTCGATAGGCACTGTCGGCATATCGGCCCTGGCACTGTCGTTTGTTACCTACGTAAGCGGCAATGCCCAGTTTGCCAGGTATCTGAACATTATCTACCTTCAGGGATCCGGCGAGCTGATGGTGTTTTCTGCTGCTCTCGTCGGGGCTGCTCTTGGCTTCCTGTGGTATAACAGCTATCCCGCGCAGGTGTTCATGGGCGACACGGGCTCGCTTGCTCTCGGCGGGGCAATCGGCGGACTGTGCATACTGATAAAAAAGGAATTCCTGCTGCCGATAGTCGGCGGCGTTTTCTTTGCCGAGACTTTGTCCGTGATACTTCAGGTGGCTTATTTTAAATATACAAAGAAAAAATACGGTGAGGGCAGGCGAGTTTTCAAAATGGCGCCTCTTCATCATCATTTCGAAAAATCCGGCCTGCATGAATCGAAAATTGTGATGAGATTCTATATCATCGCGATTATGCTCGCCATAATAACACTGGCGACCTTCAAGGTCAGGTAATCCGTGTATTTTAAAATAATCGGGCCGAGCCGATGCCGTGGCTGACCGAGACGCCAAGGCTGATGCTCCAGCGGTTCCAATTGCCCTTGTTGCCAGCGTTCATGACGGGGACGGAAACCCCGACAAACGGGGAAGCATAGGAGCCGAGGCCCAGCGAAAGATCGTAAGAAAGGAAAATCACCGGTGAGAGATAGACCGGCCTCAAATCGGGCATTTTGCCCAAATCCATGATTCTGGATTGCGAGCCGTCGTCGAAAGTTTCATTCGCCGGTGATTTTATTTTTTCTGTTTTCTCGCTTCGCGACCGTGCAAGCACCGAGAAATCCAGGGCCGCGCCGGCTGCGAAATGTGTGCCGAAAAGCCTTTGGCGAATCTGAGGCTTCAGGGTCAGATAGCTGACTTCCGAGCTGAGCTCGTAGCCGTAAACCACGGTGTATTCTTCATTTCCTTTTTTTCTTCTGACGGCGGACTCGGCAGTGAAGCTGCCCGGGACAGACTGCCATAATAATTCCAGGCCAAGCGCCAGATCGGCCGTGTGCCAGTATTCTGACTTAAGCCCGATGGAGAAGCCGCTGCCCATGCCGGATCTGAAGCGGCAGCACTCAACGCAGCTCTCCGAGAGCGGAAAGTCGCCTGTGTGCAGCAATTCCTGATAGCCGGTGCTGAGCCCTGCAAAAAAAACGGGTGAATCGGCGGGCAGCCGGGCCGAGTATTGCCAGTCAAAACCCTGCCCGAGAGCCGTGGCGGCCATGAGTGCCATGATGGCTGTGAATGTGATTAAAAAGCGTGACATTTTGCCCGTTATTATCTTGTGATCACAAATCTTTTCATTTCCCTGAATATGCCCGCGGCCATCTCTGCGTAATATGCACCGGGCGCCAGCCCGCCAATCGGGCAGCCAATCTCGTAATAGCCCGCGGGCAGCACTTCTTCCCTGAGCGTCAGCACGGGTGTGCCATAGCTGTTATATATTTTCACGGCCACCATTCCCCTAAAGGCATTCTCGAATTTCAGAACGATGTTATCCTCTGCCGGATTAGGCGATATGTCGTAGAAAGCGAAATTGCCGTTTTTGGAGGGGAAAGCCTTGTGCTGAAGGCCGCAGACTGAGTCCGTGACAAAAAGCCCGTTCAGGATGTTCTCCGGTTGAATGCTGAGCACGCGCGTGCAAATTTCATCGGCAAATCTCGGATCGGAGAAGGATATTTTGGTTGATATATTATCGCCGAGTGTGGTCCTGAAATACAATGTGACCAGTGTATCCCTGCGGAAGAACCTCTGCCCCTCGGGCTTCAGAAGCATTATCGCGAGCTTGCCGCCCTCGGGTGATTCCTGCACCACGGCCCGCTCCAGCGGCTCGTCGGAGGCAGTTCCGGTGACGGAATAATTGAAATAGGTCAGGATTGACTTGTTATAGTAAAGCGTGTCGTCGAATCTTCTCGCCAGGGCAAGATTGCCGCGGACAATGACCGGCACGCCAATGATCCTCCCCGGTGCTGCCCTTAGAGTATCTATCGAGATTACTGTCGAGGCAGGGCGCACGCTTGCGGCCTTAATTCTGATATCAATCGTATCGAGGGGCGGGGGCGCGTTCGTGATGATTCGCATCACGGCGGAGTAAACATTCGGCACCGTCGGATTGAATTTCACGCGAATGGTGTCGGAGCCCTGAATCGGTACCGCGAACTCGGTGCCGGACACTTCGAATATGGATTCGGGCTTCGAGGGGGTAAAATCCGTAAAGAATATATCATTTATTCGAAGAGTGTCATTGCCCGTGTTTTTTATTACAATGGCCGTGTCGGGAGCGGCATCGCACCCGATGATATTGTAAACGTTGCCGAAATCCACGGTATCGGCGGCGTACTCGGGCCGCGACCCGATGCCTCGCCACTTGATGTAAATCAGGGCATCCGATGCCTCGTCAGGCACCATGCTGATTTTCCTGCTCCTCAGGTCGCTCTCGATGACGAGTTTTGCCAGGGCCGGGCCGCGGCCGGAAGCATTCAGCGAGAAACTGATCGATGATTCATCCCCGGGCCTGACGTTTTTCCCGTTTGAAGCAAATGGAGTCGTGATCTTGAAGCCGGCGGCGGGAAGCCCGTCCGTGCTGTTTATTATTTTCTGATTCAGTGCGCCGAAAGGTATGTTGCCGATATTTTTCAGCCGGATAACGCGTTCGATGCTCCTGCCGACAGGCACATCGCCAATATCAACCGTGTCATGAGCCGAGGCAGGGCTGCCGCTTGTTGAAAGCTTCTGCAGGCAGCCGACACCGGTGATTTTTACCGTAGCCGTTGTCACTGAGTCAGGCAGATCCTTAACGGGGCGGCACGACACCATGAAGTTGGCAGTGTCGGGCTTGAGGTCCCTGGGGCAGTAAGTAATTTTCCAGTTGATGACCTGGTATTTTCTATTGAAAACCGGGTTGACCGCGAAATTCTCGGGGATGATTTCATCATCCGTGAGCCTTGCGGAAATCAGCTTCAGCTGCACCGCGGAGACATCGATCGAGTCACGCAGGATGTTTTTCAGCCTCCAGGCGGCCGAGGGCGGGAAAGCAGGATTGACGTAAACGCTGTCGAATGATAATTTATCTTCGTAGCCGTCGATACCCTTCACGGATTTTTTCGTTTTAATGAGGAAAGTATCGATAGCGATGACGGAAGAATCCATCGGCCGGACAAGTGCCAATTGCACGTAGGCTTCCTTGTGCCCGAGCAGGTCGTTCGCGGTGGCGGGCTTTGCACTATACTGCACGACCATTGTGTCGCTTCCGCCGGGCTGGTATAATATTGGAGGTATCGGCCTGATATTCGTGAATTTCAGCAATTCCTCGCTCGTGGCGCCGTAGGGAGTGGCAAAAAAGACCAGCGAGGGCGATACGCCGAAGAGCGCGGCGGTCAGTGTGCCCGTATTCTTGAGGAAAATCCTTGTTTGAAGGGAATCACCGATATAGCAGGGGCCGAGGTCGAGCGTTCTCATTCCCGGAAAATCGACGGACCGGATTTCGCCGGCATAGCCTTCGTCGGCCGAGAGAGCCGGCCGGAGTGAAAACCCTGCGAGAACGGAAAGTGCCAGAAACCAGTGCTTCATGCAAGTTGTCATAAAAAAATATAGCCTGATAGCCCGAAAATCAACAGTGCAACAAAAAGAAAACAACCCTCAATAAAAATAAAGACAAGCCAAAATAAAGCAATGTGCAAACAAATCATAACGATTTCTGCTTCCGGCAGGAAATTCACACTGTGACAAAATTTTCCAACAATTGATAAAAAAAATTGATTGTGTTTAAAGAATTTTATATTTTATTAAGAGATAGGCAACAATCTGAATACAGAAATTTGTTTGCTGCGTTGCCGAGACTTGTAATTGGAATAACTTATAAAAAGTAACTTATTTTATAATTGAGGCTTTCTCTTGATAAACTGCCTCTGAGCCGGATATAATTGGTTGAACGAACGAAATGAGAAGGTTCCGCGCGCGTGAGCGCAGAGAACATTTGCTTTTATTTTTTAATTATTATGTTCACCGGATAAACAGGTTGTGTAATGAGTCTTAGTTTAATCGGAAAATCCATCAGCGAGTCTGCAACGCTGAAACTGAACGAAATAGCCGCTATAATGAGGGCGAAGGGCGAACCGTTGATTCATCTGGGCGGGGGAGAGCCGAAGAGCAAGGCGCCGCTTGATGCAATAGTCAGTGCCACGGCGCTGCTGAATTCAGCCGAGGTAAGATATACTCCGGCTGATGGCATTCCTGCACTGAAGCAGGCTATTATCAGATACACCGAGGATTTCTATGGCAGGATGGTTTCGCCGCAGCACGTCATCGCTTCCTCCGGAGCCAAGCAGTCCATCATGGTTGCACTGCAGGCCATACTGAATCCGCAGGAAGAAGTGATATTCCCGGCTCCCTATTGGGTCAGCTATCCCGAGATGGTTAAGCTTTGCGGCGGCGTCCCGGTGCCTGTGGCACCCGAGGACGGCTCCTTCTATCCCACCATGCGAGACATCGAGCAATATGTTACTTCATACACGAAAGCCATAATAATCAACAGCCCGAACAACCCCACAGGCGCCATGTACCCTGCAGATTTCATCGCCGGGATAGTGGAATTCTGCGAGAAGCGCGATATCTGGCTTATAATGGACGACATATATCACAGGCTGGTGTTCGACGGCAGGAAGCCGATCAGCTGCTACAAGTACGCTAAGGACCTCGGCGAAAATTCAAAGCTTATAGTAATAAACGGTGTATCAAAGCAATATGCCATGACCGGTTTCAGGATAGGCTGGGCCATAGGCAACAAAAAGCTTGTAAGCGTGATGACCAACATACAGGGGCACCAGACATCCGGTCCGCCCGCCGTGATGCAGCGCGCGGCGGTGGGGGCACTCAACGGCGTGCAGTCATCAGTCGAAAACCTGAAACTGACGCTCGAGAACAACCGCAACGTGCTCTGCGAGAGGCTTGACGCCTTCGAGGGAGTGCGGTGCAGGAAGCCCGACGGCACTTTCTACGCTTTCGCGGACTTCAGCTATTACAACAAGGATTCGAAAGCTTTGTCCTATTTCCTTCTCGACAAGGTGAAAGTGATCACGGTGCCGGGTGCCGAGTTCGGGCTTGACGGTCACCTGAGGCTCTCCACGTGCGGATCGATCAAGGATATTACCGAGGGGATAGAGAGGATCAAATGGGCTCTTGACCCCAACTCGCCCAATGAACTCTATATCGGTGACAGAAAATTAGTGAGGGACTGGCTATGACAAAATACCTTGAATTCATGACTCCGGCCTCGAAGCACTCCTCGGAGCTCTCGAGCGATTTCGCCCTGGATAACCACGGCCTGAATTTCCTCGACACAGTTTATTGGAATCTGCCGGAATCGGCTCTCTACGAGGAAGCGGTCTTCAGGGGCGAGGGCCACATAGTCAACGGCGGGCCTTTCCTCGTGAATACCGGGAAATGGACGGCCCGCGCGGCCAACGACAAGTTCATCGTCAGAGAGGAATCCACCGAGGATAAAGTATGGTGGGGAGTTTATAACAGGCCAATAAGCCAGGATAAGTTCAACGCGCTTCTGGCAAGGCTCCAGGCATTCCTGCAGGGCGAGGAGCTTTTTGTGCAGGATTGCTACGTGGGTGCCGACCCGACCTACAGGATGCCGATCAGGATCATCACGGACACGGCATGGCAGAGCCTCTTCGCCAGGAACATGTTTATCAACATCGCGAATCGTGACGAGCTGAAGAAGCATGTCCCGGACTTTACTCTGATCGCTGTTCCATCATTCAAGTGCGACCCGAAAATTGACGGCACACGCACCGAAACCGCGATGATTATCAATTTTGCGCAAAGGCTGGCCCTTGTTTGCGGCACGCAGTACGGCGGGGAAATCAAGAAGACAATATTCACGATAATGAATTACCTGAAGCCGCTCGAGAACGTGATGGCCATGCACTGCTCGGCCAACGTCGGCAATGACGGGGATGTAGCGCTTTTCTTCGGCCTGAGCGGCACGGGCAAGACCACGCTCTCCGCCGATCCGAGGCGAATGCTTATTGGCGATGACGAACACGGCTGGAGCGACGAGGGAGTCTTCAATTTCGAGGGCGGCTGCTACGCGAAGGTGATCAGGCTCTCGGCAGAGCACGAGCCGGAAATATACTCCTGCACTCAAAGGTTCGGCACGATACTCGAAAACGTTATTTATGACGACGCCTCGAGGAAAATTGACCTCGAGGACGACAGGCGAACCGAGAATACTCGCGCATCCTACCCGCTGGAATTTATTCCAAACGCGCTGAAAGAAAAAATGACCAAAACGCACCCGAAGAACGTGATATTTCTTACCTGCGATGCCACGGGCACACTGCCGCCGATAGCCAGGCTGGACATGAACCAGGCGATGTATCACTTCATCAGCGGATATACATCCAAGATTGCCGGCACTGAGATCGGGCTCGGCATCGAACCGGAAATAACTTTCAGCGCGTGCTTCGGCGCGCCTTTCATGGTTCATCACCCGTATTATTACGCCAACCTGCTCAAGCAGAAAATGGAAAAGAACGGAGCGAACTGCTGGCTTGTAAACACGGGCTGGGTGGGCGGAAAATTTGGCGTGGGAAAGCGAATCAGCATCAGGCACACGCGCAACATGCTGAATGCCGCGCTCGAGGGCAGTCTCGAGAACGTGGAATACCGCAAGGACAAGCTGTTCGGCTTCCTTGTGCCTCTTTCCTGCCCCGGAGTGCCCGATGATGTGTTCGATCCTTCATCGTCTTGGGGCAACAAGGAAGAATACTGGAACAAGTACGACAGCCTTGCCGCAAGGTACATCGAAAACTTCAAGCTTTTCTCGGACGGGGTGCCCGACGAAGTGATCGGCGCGGGCCCGAAGCGCCGCGCTAAGCTTCAGCCCGAGATGGTCTGAGCGTGGGCGGGGCTATTTGAATTTAAAAAAAAGGGGCGGTTACTGAACCGCCCCGTTTTTTCTTGTATTAGCACTACTTCCAAAGTATTTCTTTCTTTATTCTTTTCGGCACCCTGAGATATTTAGCGGCCGGCTCACCGAAGAAGATGCCTCCGCTGATTGCGCTGCCCTCGGGAAGGCCGAGAAATTCTTCCACGTTGTTGAATTCCTTCGAGACGAGAAAGAAAAATCCCGCCCAAGTGCCGCCAAGGCCGAAGCGCGGCAGCGCCAGATCGAAGTGAGTGAGGGCAATCGTGGCATCGACAAGGCCGATCTTGTTATCTTTCGGCGTGTAAGCTATCGCCAGGTGCGGTGCGCCCCTGAAGATCAGGTCAAACTGATGCTTTTTCCACGCGGAGGCGAACCCGGCAAAGTTATAGCGCAGGGCCATGGGGTGGTTCTGATCCTGCAGCATCTGCATTTTGTCAATCAGAAAATCGATCAGCTTGTTCAGCTCGTTCCTGTCGTGGATGACCATCCAATTCACCTGCTGGCTGTTCGAACCCGATGGGGCAAACCTCACCACCTCGAGTATTTCGCGGATCAAAGCTTTATCGACCTGGTTTTTCGTAAATTTCCTGATTGATCTTCTTTTCGTCACCAGATCGGAAAATTCGACTTTCGAGGCCGCGGGTTGGGAAAAATCGGGGGCAAACGGGGCGTAATCCTCTCCCTCGATCCATATTGCCTCGTTCGGGCAAAGCGCCTCGCAGTGGCCGCAAAAGTTGCAGAAGCTTTCCTCGTTGAAGACGGGGAAACCATCCTCTCCACGCGCGAGATAGCGCATGGTGCATTCATTGATGCAAGCCCGGCATTTTGAGCAGTTATCGTGGTTAAGTTTAATTTCAGCCATAGCTTATCTCGTTCTTGCAATGTGAAACAATCATCCTCAAATTTGAATTTTCGGAATGCAAATATAAACATAAATTTAAACCCGGGGAAAAATCACGAGTGAAGTATCTAATATCAAGTTCGATTTGCATTCATAATACCGGGAAGATCGCGAGGGAGAATTGTTCGCTTCGTGCATAGCTTCTACTGCCCCCCGGCGAGAAAACATCGGCAGAGCCGGACAATGGCAGGCGCTTCAGCGCGGCAATCCAAAGAGATAATTTTTTCCCCACATTGGCAGAGACATAAAAAAAACGTGGAACCGGCCTGTCCGGCTCCACGCTTTTACTTTATTTCTGCTCCACCTGCATTTTTAAGTGTGAGAGCGCGTGTTCCATTGAACCTTACATGAATGCCTTGACAATTTCTTCGAATTTATTCAAAAGGGTTGGCAGCTTGTCCACGTCCTTTCCGCCGGCCGTGGCAAGGTGAGGCTTGCCGCCGCCGCCGCCGCCGAGTTCCTTTGCTGCTGCGCCGACAAGCTTGCCCGCGGGCATCTTGCCCTTCAGGTCGTCAGTTACAACGCAGACCAGCTGAACTTTATCCGCGGCGATAGCGGCTATCAGGCCGATACCTTTCGAACCGAGTGAGTTCCTCAGATTCTCGCCTATGTCGCGCATTTCATCCAGGTTGTCCGACTCGATCTGCTGCTTCACGATTCTTATGCCGTCCACCGTTGCAGCAGATGAGATTAATTTATCGAGGCCTTGCGCCATGTCCTGCAGCTTCAACTGAGAAAGCTGCTTCTCGAGATGCTTGATCTTCTCGTTCAGCTCGGCTGCCTGCCTGCTTTCCCCTGCAATTTTTTCCTCGAGCTTTTCGATATGGCAGGCCACTGCAGGCCCTGTGATCGCTTCGATTCTTCTGACGCCTGCCGCAATCGAGCTCTCGCCCGTGATTTTGAATATGCCTATATCATTCGTGTTCTTCACGTGGGTGCCGCCGCAGAGTTCTATCGAATACTTCTTGTCCATGGTCACGGCGCGCACCGCGTCGCCGTATTTATCGCCAAAGAACATCTTGATCTGCGGGTTCTGCCTGGCTTCCTCGATGGAGAGCACCTGGGTCTGCACCTGGTGTGCCTCGAAAATTTTCTCGTTCACGATCCTTTCGATAATTCTTATCTGCCCCGGAGTAACTTTTTCGAAATGGTTGAAGTCGAATCTGAGGTAATCCGGCGAAACGAGCGAGCCGGCCTGCCTGACGTGCTCCCCGAGCGTGCGGCGCAGCGCCTCATGCAGCAGGTGCGTGGCGGAGTGATTCCTCATGATGTTTCTTCTTCTGGCTGCATTCACCTTCAGCAGAGCTTTCTTTCCGACGAGAGGTTCCACAGGCCTGTCGCAGAAATGGAAAATCGCGTCGCCGGCTTTTTTCACCTCGATAACTTCGTACTGCTCCCCGGCGATCGTTATCGTGCCGGTGTCGCACATCTGGCCGCCTGATTCAACATAATAAGGAGTGGCTGAAGCCACGACCTTGTTATCTTCCACCCAGAAAACCTCGGCCTCGGTTTCCTGCTCTTCATACCCGGTGAACGTGGATGTGAAATCCAGGGCAGGCAATTCTACTTCCTGTGAATGTACTTTTCTTGCCGCGCGAGACCTCTCGCGTTGCTCGGCCATGTTCTTCCTGAAGCCCTCGGTGTCCACTTTCAGCCTGCGCTCGCGTGCTATGAGTTCCGTCAGGTCCAGCGGGAAGCCGAAAGTGTCATAGAGCAGGAAGGCGTCGGCGCCGCTGATGGTGTCGGAGGCGTTCTTCTCGAGTTCTTTGCTCATGTCCTCAAATTTTTCCAGGCCGCGCTCAAGCGTCTGCAGGAAGCTTTCTTCCTCGCCCCTTATAACTTTCTCTATCGTTTCCCTGCGATCAACGAGCTCGGGGAAGACATCCCCCATGGTGTCGATAAGCACGGGAAGCAGCCTGTACATCACCG
>CAZIHB010000045.1:0-9843 GCA_964538535.1 uncultured Hyphomicrobiales bacterium
ACGTTCGTGCTGGCCACGCACAGCCGCGAAGTGGCTGATGCAGCCGAAAGAGTGCTGCGAATGGCCAACGGTAATATTTTTTTGGATAGCTAAAAAATGAAATATATAGAACTGAAATTCGTTTTAATAAAGTAGTATAGCCGGGCCAAGGCTGATCGAGTACGGCGAAGGAGCTTAGGGAGAGACTCTTCACTATGCCCGAAAACAAGCCTGAAATCCGGCATTGTGTCACTTTGAGGGTAAAATCATGGATATCGCAATGCAGGAAGACTACAGAATAGTTCTTTTTGGAGACTCTATTGCCAAGGGTGTTTTTTTTAACAATGAAAAGGGCCGCTATGAGGCTCTTGATAACAGCTATCTCTCGGGCCGGCTGAAAGGTGCATTGATAAACGCCGGAAAATTCGGTTCAACACTCGTGAAGGGCACCACGAGACTTGCCAAGGAAGTGCTCAGCAAGGATCCCGACATGGTGCTGCTGGAATTCGGAGGTAACGACTGCGACTTCGACTGGGACAGCATCGAGAAGGATCCGGCGGCAGACCACAAGCCAAAAACGGAGCTGGCTGATTTCAAAACAGCACTGGTGCAGATGATTGCCAGGCTGAAGGAAAAGGGGATAAAGCCTTTCGTCATGACGCTTCCCCCGCTCGTGCCGGAGAGGTACCTGAGCTGGCTGAGCAAAGAAAGCGAGA
Source organism: uncultured Hyphomicrobiales bacterium (assembly GCA_964538535.1). Taxonomy (GTDB): domain Bacteria; phylum Bacteroidota; class Ignavibacteria; order Kapaibacteriales; family UBA2268; genus CAZIHB01. The sequence goes on from CAZIHB010000045.1 coordinate 696, forward strand.
GCAGGTACAAGAAAATACTCTCGTGGCTGGGCACAGTCTCGAAAATTTATTTCTGGCACGAAGGCTATAACACTGTGATACGCGAAGTGGCGGAGGAAACCGGCACGGAATTGATCGATATCCGTTCCGAATTTCTGAAAAAGCAGGATATTGGCAATCTGATGTCGAAGGACGGGATACACCCGAACCGCGAAGGCTACAAGCTGATAGCTGATAAAATTGTTGATTTCTTCAAATCGAAGTATTCCTATATCACGTCTGAAGGGAATCAGAGCATTGCATCAATGGGCTTGCACACGTTCATCCGCAGGCTTGAAAATATCGTTTAGCAATCAAAAACAAGTGGATTTGCAGAATATTATGGCAGGGGCACACCGAAAGGCGTGCCCTTGAATTTAATATAATCTTCTACTCGTTTGTAGCATTGAAAATACTATGCCCCTCGTCGTCAAAGAGCAAAAACGACGATTCCGGCCGGGAAATATTCTGCCCTGAATTATTTATTGTAATTATGTTTCCAAGAGCGGCCCTTAATTTGCCGTTATAATCAAATACGGATAAATGAGGCATGTTGTTTTGCGTCATTTCGGCATTTAGCCTCATATTTCCATACTCGTCAAAGAGATAAAAACCACTTGCACTCTGATACGTTCTAATCTTATCATTCATATAAATCGCGATAAAAGGATTGTTCGGCGCGTCGGATTCAGTTTGATTTTTTCCGACGCTGATCCGCTGAGTAAGGTTGCCGTTGACATCAGAAATTTGAATTTCAGCGCCATCTGCAATCAAAAAGGATGAATTGTCATCATTCGGGTTCAGCGGAATAAGCGTCCGTCCGATTGAAATGCTGCCATAGTGCTGATTTATTATCCGGCTGGCGCCGGGACAAAGTAAGTTTTCGTCGGCAATTTCGCCGGAGAGATACCTACGAAGAGTGATATAAGCCTCACTGTTCTTTCAGGAAATATCAAGGGTAGTATTGTTCCCATGATAAAAATTAATGTATGGCTCTTCCTTATCGGTTCCTATGCTGCTAAGAATATTGCCCTTTGAATCAAAAAATTCGAGACATGGCGAGCCGTTAAGGCTGTCTATCTTCAGCACTGCCCGAGGTACCAGATCGGCATCGACTAAGGAAAGCCTGCTCACTTTCAAATCTTGAAAAGTAGGAATAGCCTGAAAAGAATAAAGCCCAAAGCATAAAAAAGCAAGCATAAATGTATAAATGATATAACGCAGATGCTTGTTTCTTTTCTCGAGGATGGAAAGCCTGTTGAGAATGTCGGATAAGTCGGTGTTGTTATTCATGTGCACATGCCTTTTATTTAATTACAAATTTGATTAGCATCGAATTCTGATATAAAAAAAATATATATATTGAAAAATACATCGAATATAAAAATTATCCAAAGATAACTAAAGCACAATGAAGGAGGCCCGATAATAATTGAAGCAGGATTGCGTCGAAAAAGTATTATCCCGGGCGGGAATTTCGGGAGGTATAATTGATCATTTATTTTAAAAGTCAGGGGATTACATGAGCGATTCAATATCGAACAAAGGAATGATCTATCCCGGAGCAATGCTTGCCGTGGCTGTCATCATCGGGGCATGGCTTCTTAACAGTGCTATTATCGGGTTCAAAAAGTACGACAACACGATCAAAGTTACCGGCTATGCCGAGGCGAGTATTAAGGCAGACCTTGCCGTGTGGAACGTGAAAGTGCAGGGCAAGGGGGCCACGATGAAGGAGGGGTACGACAAGCTGCAGGCAGATTTCCCCAAGGTGGTGGAAAAACTCGAGTCCATGGGATTCGAGAAGCGCAGCATGACGATATCGGCAATCACGACAACCCCGATTTACAAGTATTCGGAAACAGGAAACACACTTACCGGCTACGTACTGGACCGCGCCGTGCGGATCGAGCACAGGGACGTGAACAAGGTAGCTGACGCGGCAATCAGAATAACGGAACTATTCAGCCAGAACGTGGATCTCGTGCCTGAACCGCCGGAGTATCTGGTTTCAAATATCGACAAGTGGAAGATGAATATGCTTGCCGAGGCCATGAGCAATGCCAAAAAAAGAGCTGCAGAGCTTGCAAAAAATTCGGGCTCGGAGGTGGGCAACCTGAAGACCGCCAATCAGGGAGTGTTTCAGATCACGCAGCCGAATTCGACAGAAGTGGCCGACTGGGGCATGTATGATGTGACGACGATAGACAAGACAATCAAATCGGTTGTCACGGTGGAATATACCGTGAAGTAGAAAATTTCTTTTTGAAGGGACAGCAGAATAATGAAATAAATAACTACCGGAGTCCGCTATGCTAAAAAAACTACGAATCAGCGCCAGGCTGCTGATTTCCGTTATTTCGATAAGCACTTTGGCAATTGTTTTGCTCGTAGGGTACCTTACGATTAATGCATCAAAGATGCAAGAGTCTTCCGTGAAGAACAGCGCGATATCGATTGCAGCAGACCACAGCAAAAGGGTGGCCGAAAAATTCAACGCAACGATGCAGACAGCGAGGGACGTTGTGAGGACGATAGAAAGCGGAGCGCTCGACAACGTGCCGAACAGGCGGGAAGTGCTCTATAAGATCTGCCGTGACGCACTTGAGAAAAATCCGATGGTAACGTCGTTCTGGATAACGTATGAAAGAAATCTGCTCGATGGAGAAGATGCAAGATATGTCAATACGAAATTCGGCAATTCCTCGGGCAGGTTTTTCGTGGCCGTTTTCAAGGAAAAAGGCAGAATAATGGACGGGATGCTCCCGGAGTCGGATACAGAGCTCGAGTATTATCAAAAGCCAAAGAAGACATTGAAGGAATCGGTAACAGAACCGTATGATTATCAATATACTCCCGGGGGCACTCACTATTTTATCACATCTCTGAGCGTGCCCGTTGTCAGGGGAGGGAAATTCAATGGTGTGGTCGGCGTGGATATCGAGTTGAATGAGATACAGGATTTGGTCGGCCGGGTGCAAGAATTTGAAAGCGGGTATGCAATCATGACGTCGAATATCGGCACGCGCGTGGCTCATAAGAACAAAAAACTGATTGGCAAGAAAATCGGCGATGACGTTCCTGATCAGCAGCAAAGCCTGCTTGCAGCAATAGCGGCCGGCAAGACCTTCACGATGGAAAAGAAATCGCTTGCCACTGGGAAAATATCGTTCCTTGCATATCAGCCGGTAATTATAGGCAACACCGGCACCCCGTGGTCAATCGGACTGGTTGTGCCATTGGATGAAGTGCTCTCCGAAGTTAATTCCCTGAGGACAAAATCGATAGTTCTCGCGCTGGTTGCGTTGATAGTGCTGGGAGGAGTAACATATTTCAGCATTAAGAAGGTTACACGCCCGATTGAAATTCTCACCACGGGAGCTGACGACATAGCGGGCGGAGACCTTGGCATGAAATCGATAGACAGGCAAACCTATCTAAAAATGCTTGAGAGAGAAGACGAGATCGGTAAGCTTGCAAATGCTTTCAAACGGCTGAATGATAATATATCGAGCATGTCGGACGAAATTCAGAATATAATCGGCGAGGTGAACCGTGGCAAACTGGACCGACGTGCCAATGCCGGAAAATTTCTCGGGGCCTATGGCGAGATCATGGCGGGCATCAACAAGATGCTGAATGCCGTGATCGGCCCGCTGAACATAGCTGCGGAATATATCGACAGAATATCGAAGGGCGACGTGCCGCCCAAGATACAGGATGAGTACCTCGGCGATTTCAACGAAATAAAAAATAATATCAACGTCCTGATCGATGCCAATAATGAGGCGGCAAGGATAGCGATTGATATTTCCCGAGGAAAGCTGGACAACAAGATCAGCCTGCGCTCCGGCGAGGATGATCTGATGAATTCGCTCCTCGTGATGACAAAAGCTATCCGGGAGCTCGTTGATGATGTCGATAATCTATCGAGCAAGGCAATAGCCGGCGAATTGAGCTACAGAGTGGATGAAACCCGCCACGAGGGCGATTTCCGTGCGATAATTTCCGGCGTTAATACCACGCTCGATGCCGTGATAAACCCTTTGAACGTAGCTGCCGACTACGTTGACAGGATTGCAAAAGGAGACATGCCGCCCAGGATAACAGAAAACTACAACGGCGATTTCAATGGAATAAAGAATAACCTGAACGAGTGCATAGATAATATCAACGTGCTTCTGAAGGGAGTGGCCAGGGTGGCGGGCCATATAGTGAACGGGGAACTCTACGACCGCGGCAATCCGGCATTGGTCAAGGGCAGCTGGGCCGTGCTTGTAAGGGGGATCAACAGCATAGCCGACGAGCTTGTGAAACCACTTAAAATGATGGCAGACAATATTAAGCTCATTTCAAAAGGAGAGATCCCGGCAAAAATAACTGCGGAATACAAGGGCGATTTCAATGATGTGAAGACAAGCTTGAACGTGTGCATTGATGCAATAAATGCTCTGGTGGAAGATTCAAAAATGCTTGCCGGCAAGGCAGTGGAAGGCGAGCTGAAAGCAAGAGCAGACGCGGCGAAGCACAGCGGAGAATACAAGAACATTATCAACGGCGTGAACGCCACGCTCGATGCCGTAACAGCCCCGATCAACGAGGCTGTGAGTATTCTTCAGTTCCTGGCTGAAGGAGAATTGCACTACAAGATGAAAGGAGATTTTCGCGGCGACCACGCTATACTCAAGACCGCGCTAAACGCCACGGTTGATTCAATTAACACACTGCTGATCCAGGTGACCAACACGGTGGATGAAGTGACACGCGGCGCGCGCCAGGTGGCAGATGCCAGCACGGCACTCTCGCAGGGCGCCACGGAGCAGGCGGCCTCGCTGGAGGAGATCACGAGCTCGATGGCCGAAATCAACTCGCAGACAAGGCTGAATGCCGAAAGCGCGACTGATGCCAGCAGGCTGTCGCTCGAGGCCAGAGCGGCCTCGGAGCGTGGCAATGATGCCATGACGGACCTGAACAAGGCAATGCTTGAAATCACAAAATCGAGCAAGGATATATCAAAAATTATGAAGGTGATAGACGAGATCGCCTTCCAAACTAACCTGCTGGCTCTGAACGCTGCCGTGGAAGCCGCTCGGGCCGGACGCCACGGCAAGGGGTTCGCCGTGGTGGCCGAGGAAGTGCGCAATCTGGCGGCACGCAGCGCCGATGCCGCGAAGGAAACTTCCGACATGATCGAATCCAGCATAAAGACGGTTGGCGCGGGCCAGAACCTGACAGACAGGACAACCGGGATACTGCAGGAAATTCAGAAGAGTTCCGAGAACGTGTCGAGAATCATTCAAAATATCGCACATTCTTCGAATGAACAGGCACTGGGTATCTCTCAGATCAGCATAGGCCTGTCGCAGATAGACAAGGTGACGCAGACCAACACAGCCTCGGCCGAGGAGTCTGCTTCAGCCTCAGAGGAATTGTCCAATCAGGCCGGGCATCTCGGTTCGCTTGTCAGAAGGTTCAAGGTGGACATGAGCGGGGGCGAGCAGGATTACTAAGGTTCAGCGATATATCGGGAAAAAATCTCGGGCTGCTTCAAATGGGGCAGCCCGAGGCGTGTTATTGCTGAAGGAAGAAATGAAAAAAATCGTAAGTTTGAGATGGAATTTGTGAGAATTTATCAGAAAAATGAAAATGAGAAATATACTGATTTGCTGCCTGGGGCTCGCGCTGCTCGCATCCTGCGGCGGAGCCGGAAATGCCGTCAGGAAGGCACGAAACATCGACGAGCTGGTTTGGAACGCCGGGAAAATCAACACTTCCGTCTCGGAGAAAAAAGTTAAGAAAAACGACGAGATACTTAAAAATGTGGAAGAAAACGGCAGAAAGTGGAACGTCAGGCAGACTCGCTGGTTCCTTGAAAAAAACATGGATAAGAACATTATCCCCTTCAATCCAAACGCGAACACGCTATGGCCCGGCTCGCTCGTGCAGGGCAACGAAGTTGCCTCGGGAGTGCTGAACTCGATAGGCGACAATATAGCTCGCGCGCCCATCACCATCACTGTGAAGAGCGGCGACAAGCTCTTCGGCTCGGCCGAAGTGAATGAGCCATCCAATCCCGCGTACTCACGAGCGCTGTCGGCGATACTAAAAGGGGCGAAAGGAAACACGGCTGCCAACATGACTTTTCGTTACGAGTCGGCTTTCAGCACGGACCAGGCTTGCCTGCAGCTGGGCATCAGCCCGAAGTGGCTGATAGGTTCGGGCTTCTCGGGTAATTTTGAAGCTGAGAGCAACAGCAGACGTAAAACCGTCTTCATATTTTTCAAGCAGGAGTACTATACTGTGTCGGTGAACGAACCGGCCAAACCATCTGACTACTTCGCAGGGCCGGCCGAAATATCAATGCTTGCCGGAAAAGTCAGCGATGGCAACCCGCTCTGCTACGTGGCGTCGGTGACATATGGCAGGCTGCTGATGGTAAAAATGACATACACCGGCAAGGAAACAGCTGCCGAAGTCGCTGCAGCTGTGAATGGAGCTTTCGGCGGGATGGTGAATATCAAAGGCAAAATAAAAACCAACTCGATAGTTGACAACAGCACGTTCGAGGGCGTTGCACTCGGCGGTTCAGCCGGTGGAGCTGCCCGCGCGCTGACCGGGAAGTCAGTGGAGTCGATTCTGAAATTTATCAACGAGGAAGCAAATTACTCAGCTGATTCGCCGGGATACCCGATTGCATACACCGTGAAGAATCTCGCGGACAATTCGATCGTGAAGCTCGGCGAATCGACGGAATACACAGTGAAAGAATATTCCGAAAGCGAGGATAACTACCGCAACTTCAACATCAGGCTCGAGGGGCTGAGGGTGCTGAACGATTGCGAGCCCTATGGCGCGGGTGATTTCTATTATAACATTGACATCGTGGATCAGGACAATCAAAGCCTGATCGGAGGGGCGGTCAAAATACCATCCGGGCAGTCCGTTTCGGCAAGCGACGGCGAGTGGATCGGCTTCAAGGGGCAAAACGATTTCAATATCAAATTGCCGAATTTCAGCGGCTCATACTTCCGCGTGGTGGGCAAGGTAGTCGAGAAGAATGTCCTCGTGCAGAATATAGAGCTGGATATCGACAGGAAGTTCAATTGGCCATGGCCCGCGAAGGAGCTTGACAACGGTTGGAAGCATAACGGCAGCGGCGGCTATTACGGCCTTGAGATGAGCCGCGACGGGAAGTGCCGTCTGGCACTGATAATGAAGGTGGGGGGGAGATAGAACTGAGACCACCAACACGGAAGATACAAAAAGCCCGTTAGTTTAGTTATGCCATAAAATAATATTCGAAGGCAGCAGTCATAAATCCTTTAAGTGATTAAGATGACAGCTGTTTTTTTTTCTTTTATATTGAATATAATTCAAGTTAGTGAAAACAGTTATTTAATAAACGGATAAAAACCGGCGTGACTAAGGATATCAACAAAGCACAATTTGACGAAGCAACACAGATGAAGCTGTTCCTCTTCAAGTCATATTTTAAAGCGTGGCTATCCATATTTTTAATAGGGGACCATAAAAAAATAGAGGTATATGATTTCTTTGCTGGTTCCGGGACAGACAGCAAAGGCGCGCATGGGAGCCCTTTGATAATTCTTGATGTTATTAAAGAGCAATGCGAAACCATAGCGCAAAAAAGGATAGCATTAAGTGTATATCTTAATGAGTTTGAGAAAGATAAGGCCAGTAAGCTTAATTCAACCTTGGACGAGTATTTTAAGGAGTGCAAATCCAACTTTTGTTCCATGGCTGAAGACAAATGTCCTTTTCAGAGAGCTGTTGACAACAAAGATTTTGATCTTTATTTTGATGGCAAATACCCGGAATTTTTCAGCAAAACGGTTCCAAGATTTATGCTATTAGATCAATATGGAATAAAATATGGTAATGCAAAAGTATTTGGCAAGTTGCTCTCAATAAAAATGGCTGATTTTCTGTTGTTTGTTTCTTCCTCCTTTTTAAAGCGTTTTGCAACTCAGCCGGAATTTGCCAAATATTTGGAAAATAAGGAATTTGATTTTAAGAATATGTCGTTCCCTCAATCTCATAGAATAGTTTACCAGTATTATAAATCACTTATTCCCAGGAATAAGGAGTATTACCTCGGGCAATTTTCACTAAAAAAAGGTAGCAATTATTATGGGTTGATATTTGGCTCAAATCACCCAAGGGGATTAGAAAAGTTCTTAGAAAGTGCATGGAAAGCAGATTCGGTTGCCGGCGATGCAAATTTTGATATTGATGATGATCCTATCAGGTCAGGGCAGCCGTCGCTATTTGCTGACAATAACAAACCTAATAAAATTAAGGAATTTGAAGATAATTTAGTAAATTGGCTCGGAGAAGGTGGTAAGGGCAATAAGGAAGTTTACCTGTTTTCTCTTGAGAACGGAATATCAATTAGTAAGGCAAATGAACGGCTTAGAGCATTAGAAAAAGAAGAAAGAATTGAAGTAATAATATCTCAGGGGGCAAAAAGACAAAAGGGTGCCTTTTACTTGAAATTTAAACCTGAGAAAGAAATTTTGATAAAAAATGCGCAACTCAAAAATAGAATGGACTGAAGTAACGTGGAATCCGACAACAGGATGCACGAAGATTTCCGACGGATGCCTGAACTGCTATGCCGAGAAAATGGCAAAAAGACTGAAGGCGATGGGCATCAAAAAATACGAAAACGGATTTGAACTTGCTTTGCACTCAGATGTGCTCGCAGAACCATACAAATGGAAAGCGGGAAGGGTGGTTTTCGTTAACTCGATGAGCGATCTTTTCCATGAGAATATATCTCTCGATTATATAAAAAAAGTGTTTATCGCAATGGCCGACAATACCCGGCACGTATTTCAAGTGCTTACGAAACGGCCTGAAATACTTATTAAACATGCTGACAAATTGCCGTGGACTGACAATATCTGGATGGGCGTGACTGTCGAGAGCAATAAGTATATCAATCGGATTGATCTATTAAGAGAAGCCGGGGCGAAAATAAAATTTCTTTCCTTAGAGCCATTATTATCATCCTTGCCGAATTTAAATCTTAAAGGGATTGACTGGGTGATTGCTGGCGGCGAATCCGGCCCCGGTTCCCGCCCGGTAAAAAAGGAATGGGTGCTTG
>CAZIHB010000046.1:0-5158 GCA_964538535.1 uncultured Hyphomicrobiales bacterium
ATTTTGCACACGGGCGGTGTGGCCTGGGGTGCAATTTCCACCAGGTCAAGCTCAATTTCTTCTGCCATCTTGCGTGCCTGCTCGGATGGCACGATGCCGAGCATCTTGCCGTCCTGGTCGATAAGCCTTACTTCCGGCACCCTTATCTCGTTGTTAATCTTATGCTTACGAGCATTTTCCTTCGGCAGTTTCGGCCCCGAAGTCGCGTTGGAAAAGTTAATTGATTTCAATCATACCCTTTTAAAAATAATCAAACAGTCAATTGCACAAATTACACAAATAATGCAAATTTATAAAGATTACAATAATAACTAAATAAATATAAAATATGGAAAAAATATCTTATTTTGCATAATATTTTTTCTACTTATCGTATTTTTTTATTTTTTTGTGGCTTCGTAAATATGTCCGAAATTCAGATGAACGACCAGGAATTAAGAAGGATTGAAGAACTGAACCTTCTTGAAGACGCGGGGATCAACGCTTATCCCACTTCCTACGACAAAACCCATTCAGCGGAATACATACTTAATAATTTCGACGCGGACCAGCCCGAATTGTTTTCTGACGTCAGGGTGGCCGGTAGAATCATGAGCATCAGAAGAATGGGGAAAGCAAGCTTTTTCCACCTTCTTGATCAATCCGGAAAGATTCAGGTCTATTTCAAGCGCGACGACCTGCCGGACTTCTACGAGCATCTGAAAAAGCTCGACATCGGCGACATCATCGGCGTAAGCGGGTTCGTGTTCAAAACAAGGACCGGCGAGACATCTGTCCACGCGAAAGAATGCACCTTGCTCTGCAAATCACTCACACCGCTGCCCATAGCTAAGGAAGAAATCGACGAGAACGGCAACAAAGTGATTTACGACGCCTTTGCCGACAAGGAGCTGAGATACAGGAAGCGCTACCTCGACCTGATCGTGAACTACGACAACAGGGAAGTGTTCCGCAAAAGGTCGCAGATTATCGCGCGAATGAGAAATTATTTCAACGAGCGAGGCTGGATGGAAGTGGAAACCCCAATCCTTCAGCCTATTTACGGCGGAGCATCAGCCAGGCCGTTCGTCACGCACCACAACGCGCTGGATATTCCGCTCTACATGCGTATTGCCGTTGAGCTTTACCTTAAGAGGCTGATCGTGGGCGGCTTCGAGGGCGTGTATGAAATCGGCAAAAATTTCCGGAACGAGGGGATGGACAAAACGCATAACCCTGAGTTCACGTTGATGGAAATTTATGTGGCCTACAAGGACTATTTCTGGATGATGGACATGACCGAGGATCTGCTCCGCACGATTGCGAAGGACGTCATCGGCACGACGGCTGTTCAGATCGGCGAAAACACGATCGATTTCGGCGCTCCTTTCAAGAAAGCAAAGATGTTCGACCTCTTCAGGGAATATACCGGGAGAAACCTCAGAGGCCTCTCGAGGGAAGAATTGCTTAAAGAAGCAAAAGATATGGACATCCCGCTGGAGCCGAACTGCACCTCGATGAAGGCGCTCGACGAGATTTTCGGCGCGAAAGTGGAGCCGCACCTCATTCAGCCGACCTTCGTGATGGATTACCCCGTCGAGATGTCTCCTCTTGCCAAGAAGCACAGGAGCGAGGAAGGCCTTGTGGAGAGGTTCGAGCTTTTCATCAACGGGGCCGAAATGGCAAACGCCTTCAGCGAGCTGAACGATCCGAGGGATCAGAGGCAGAGGCTTGAGGAGCAGGCACTGAACCGCGCCATGGGCGACGAGGAGGCAATGGTGCTGGACGAGGACTTCCTGAACGCCCTCGAGATCGGCATGCCCCCCACATCAGGGCTGGGCATAGGCATCGACAGGCTGGTCATGCTTCTTACGGGCAACGCGTCCATCCGCGACGTGCTGTTCTTCCCGCAGATGAAGCCGGAAAAAGCCGCAAAGTAATTTCCCGGCTGCCACGGCTATGCGTTATAATTCTGAAAAAGGCCTGCATCCACAGCGGATGCAGGCCTTTTTTCAATCATTTCGGGCGCGTGCCGGGCTTATCAGGCGGACTGCTCGGTGAACTGGATGTCGCAAAGCTTCCTGTAGATGCCGTTATTCTCGTGCAGGCTCTTGTGAGTGCCGCGCTCGACTATCTTGCCTTTATCAAACACTATTATCTCGTCGCAATCCATTATCGTGGACAGCCTGTGGGCGACAATTATCGCCGTCTTGTCGATCAGCGAAGCATTGATGGCCGACTGGACTATCTTCTCCGATTCGGCATCGAGTGCCGATGTCGCCTCGTCGAACACGAGGATTTTCGGGTCGCGGACGAGAGCCCTGGCGATCGCTATCCTTTGGCGCTCGCCGCCCGAGACTGTCAGGCCGCGGTCGCCAATGCGCGTGTTGAAGCCCTCGGGCAGGTTCATGATAAAATTATACGCGTTGGCAAGCTTAGCGGCCCTGATTACATCTTCTTCTGTGGCCGGCTCATAGCCATAGCGGATGTTGTTGAAGACAGTGTCGTTGAAAAGCATGTTCTCCTGCGTCACGACTCCGAACATGGAGCGGTACTGCCTCATGTCCAGGTCTTTGATATTCCTGCCGTCAATTAATATATTCCCGCTCGTGGGGTCGTAGAACCTGACTACAAGATCGAGCATGGATGATTTGCCGCTGCCGCTGGAGCCGACAAAAGCTATTTTCTTGTTTTTGGGCACCACGAGCGACACGTTACTAAGCACTTCATCCTTGTCATAAGCGAAGCTGACGTTTTGCACAGTGATCTTATCGTTGAAGGCCTCCACGGGTTCCGTGCCGGTCTGCACGCTCGGCACACGGTCAAGTATGCTGAACACCCTCTCGGCGCAAACTATGCCCTGCTGCACCTGAAGTATGTTATTTGTAACGCTGGAGATGGGCGACATCACCGAGAACACCATTCCCAGGAAGAGCATGAGGTCGGCCGAGTTCATCTGCCCGTTTATCACCCTCATCCCGCCGAGGTAAATAACGAAGGCCAGCGAGCCGATCGCGAACATCTCGCTGATGCCGGGGATGAAAGAAATCACTTTGCGGTGCTTCACAGCCGAGCGCACGAATTTCGCGGAATCCTTCTCGAACCTGGCATTGGCTTCTTCTTCCGCGTTATATGCTTTCACGACCTTGATGCCCATCAGGGTCTCCTGCAGCGTGATCGTGTAATCCGCCATGGCGGTCTGCATCCTCGAGGCGTAGCGGCGCAGGAACTTGCGTGCGTAGTTGATGATAACAAGTCCGAGAATGCTCGTGCTTGCTGCCATCAGTGTCAGCTCGATGGAAAGCGAGAAGAGGAAAGCAATGGAAATGACCACCTGGAGCGAATCCCGCAGTATAGTCGTGAAGGAGTTGAGCGTCGTGTTCTTCACGATTGTAACGTCGTTAGTAATGATCGAGATCAGGTTGCCTTGCCGGCTCCTGCTGAAAAAATCGAGCGAGAGCGAGGCCAGCTTGTTGAATATCTGTTGGCGGATCGATTTGACTATCCCCTCTTCAAGCTTGACTGAGGTCACTGAACCGAGATACTTGAACACGTTCTTGAAAAAGAAAAACACGATGATGATCATGCTTAGATTCACCAGCGAGGACTTTATTCCGCCATGGCCCACGATATTGCTGATCCACCCGAAGAAGCCGTCCTTGAGCATATCAAGCGGATTGCCCGGTTTCGCGGCCACGGCGGGCCCGCCCATGTTTACTTTAAATATGATCTCGAAAACGGGCTTTATCAACGCTATCGAAAAAGTGTTCAATGCCGAAAAAACTGCGTTCAGGAAAATTGTAAGCAAAAGCAGCCATGTGAATGGCTTGATAAACGCCATGACTTTAACCAGCAGCCTGACTCCCTGAGCAGGGGCCACCGTATTTTTTTCTTTCTTCATCCTCGTTCCGGGAAATACTGTTACTTATGGCCAAAGGCTCCATTATGGGGAAATACCCGCAGGGGCCCGGGCCCAAAAAAAATGCAAAATAAGGAATTTTTCAGTGCCGCAGCGTGCAAATAGATCAATGTTAAGGGGTGTGTGCTATTCAGCCGGAACGCCGGCTATAAAGAAAGAAATTCGAAAGAAGCCGTCGTGCCCGAACCAAGTTCGGATACAATTTTAATACTGCCGTTTATCACGTCCGAGGAGCGCTTGGCTATCGTCAGCCCCAGCCCGATGCCCGGAATTATGCCGATGTGCTTGTTATGCCTGAAAAACGGGTCGAATATGAATGGCATCTCTTCTTCGGATATTCCCAGGCCGTGGTCAGTGATTTCCGTCCTGATCCTTTTGTCCTCGGCCTCGACTCTGATCACGATTTCCGAGCCGGCAAAAGAGTATTTCACAGCGTTGGAGATGAGGTTGACAAGTATCTTCCTTAAATGCTTCTGATCCGTGGTGCATTCAATCTTTGTTTCCCTCGTCAGCAGCCTGACGTCGTGCTCGTTGCCGTCAATCAGCATCACCTCGTTAATGATATTTCTGATCAGTGAAAGCAGCTCGAAGCTCTCGGGATTCAAATTCGTGCGGGAATTGTCGAAATCAAGCGAGAGCGCGTTCTCGATAATCGCGGTCATTGCCCTGACGTTGCTGCTGATCTTGCTCAGGTGCTTCGAGGCTTTCTCGATTTTCTTCATTTCAATGAATTTGCCGATAAGATAGGCAGATGATGCAATCACGGTGAGCGGCGTGCGGTACTCGTGCGAGATCATGTCGATAAATCTTGATTTCAGCTCGCCCAGGTTTCTTTCCTTCGCGAGGGCGTTCATCAGCTCGTTCTGCGCGTGGAGCAGCTTCAGCTCGGTCTGCCTGCGGGTGTTGATCTCTGACTCGAGCTTCGCCATGGCGCTCTCGAACTCCCGCGTCCTTATCTCCACTCTTTCTTCCAGCTCGTCGTTCAATTGCTTAATTTCCTGCTCGGCCCTGACGAGGTCCGTGATATCATGCGCAATATGCATGCAGGCCACGAGGTTGTTCTTGTCATCAAAAAGCGGGCTGGCGCTGATCCTGAAAGTTTTGTGCAAATGCTCGATGGCCGAGACGGTAACGTGCTCTTTGCCGGTTATCAGCATCATGGCGTGCGGGCATTTGTCGGGATTAAGTTTATTGCAGCAATGGAAGACGTCATAGCAGTATTTTCCGAGAAGCGAGAATTTATTTGTGCCGAACTCCTGC
>CAZIHB010000046.1:5180-9759 GCA_964538535.1 uncultured Hyphomicrobiales bacterium
CTTCGAGTCCGGGTCGAGCATGGCGATCAGGTCGGGGACAGTATCGAAAGTGCGTTCCCACTCCGATTTCGATTTCAATATCTCGTTCTCGTAATTTTTCCTGATTGTTATATCCCTGGATAGAGATAGTATCGATATGACTTTGCCCTCGGGGGAGTACTCGGGCATGAATTGCGACTCGAACGTGTGCTCGCTGCCATTATTATTCACGCTCAGCTCGATCGTGATCACCCTCCCCGTGCGCGACACGTCCTCCACAACCCTGCCAATGAGCTTTTCATGCGCCGCCCCGTTGAATATGGCCGTAACCCGCTTCCCTCTGTAGCTTTCGGGCTCGCGGCCCGTGAATCTGCTGACGGCAGAATTCACGAAAAGCAGCTCCAGCTCGGGATTAATTCGAAATATCAGCCCCGGGATGTTGTCGGCAAGCATTTTGAACTCAGTTCCACCGCATATGGATTCGCCGGGAGTATCGCCACCGGTGCCGGGCTGCGCGGGCATTGTTTCCATGTCCTCCACCCGCTGCTCCAGCTCCTTGATGCGTGCGTTCTTCAGTTCAAGCTCTTTTCTCAGAATCTCAATTTGTATGGTATCGCTCAAAGGCATTATCCATTGAAAAAAATGATATATATACGATACTTTCCAATAAATTAATTAATTTTGCGAAGCTGTCAAACTTTATTTAGGAGATTTTGCCCTTGTGGCTATATATTAATTTTTTTGATATTTGGCATGTATAAATTAAGTCTGATAAGCTATCAAACCATTTTTGCACCGAAACGTGCAAAATCAGGGCTCGTGGTATTTTATCCGGTCAACGGATTGCTTGCTTAATTATTCGGGAAGAAAGAAATGTACGATTTATCGGAACTGATAATAAAATTCGAGGTTCAATTTGAATTTGCCCGCTCATCCGGGCCGGGCGGTCAGAACGTCAACAAGGTGGAAACTGCCGTGAAGCTGCGCTTCGACGCGAGAAGAAGCCGTTACCTGACGGCCGAAGTGAAGGAGCGGCTGCTGAAAATTGCCGGGCGCAGGGCCGGGGCCGACGGGGTGATTATTATTGATTCGCGGGGCTCGCGAAGCCAGCTGAAGAACCGCGAGGAAGCTGCACGAAGGCTGCGCGAGCTGATCGCTGCAGCCATGGAGGAACCCAAGCTGAGGTTGAGGACCCGCCCCACGGCAGGCTCAAACTTTGACAGGCTGAATGAGAAGACGCGGCACGGAATGATCAAGGCCTTTCGCTCGAAGCCGAGAGACCTCGAGGAATAGATGCGCGTGTGCGAGGGCCTACTCGGTTTCGAAAGCGGACTTGCGCGCGAGTTGCGCCTGGTGACGCGTTTTGTAGTCCCCGCGGGCAATAAGGCCGGATAGTATTTTTTTCACGTCGAAGAATGTTTTGAATGGGTAGTGAGGTATCCGCTTCTCGTTGCAATAAGCGGCAAGGGCCTTTTTGGCAAAGACTATGTCGGAATGCGCGGCTATGCAGAAATCGGAATAGCCGTCCCCGATATAGACGATCACGTCGCCGGGCGGCGCGTCGGCCAGCACGAAATTGCGCTTGCACGAGGCGCAGAAGCACTTGCATGATTCGCTCGCGGCCCTGTAAATCGGTGTGATAGCGCCTTCGCTGAACTGCATCGTGTTGCATATTATCTCGCATTCCATGCCTTCCCTTCTTATTATCGGCTCGATATAGGACGAGAAGCCATCGCTGACGACGGTCAGGGGCATTGAATTGCCCTCGAGGAACCTGCAGAAATCCGTGAAATACGCGTCAACCTCCTGCTCGAGCGCGAAGCGGCGGACATCCTCCTCGCTGAAACCCGCTGGCAGCGAGTTGCAGAGAGTCTGCCAGTATTCATATATTCCCATTTCCTTTCTTTTCAGCATGGAATTATATGGCTCGAATGCTCCATGCACCTTGAAGAGCTCGTCTCCAATATCCCTAACCGTGATAGTGCCGTCGAAATCGCAATATATCCTGAGATTCTGGCCAAGTTTATTTGTCATGTCCGCGGGGTTCCAAATTTTTTCGATTTAAATTATGAGCTGCATTTCCCTGATTTTTTCAGCAGTGGCAGAAATGCGGTTATTTCAATCATCTTCACTGCCTGGAGTGAATAGTGATTACTTTTGCCTTTTTGCCCTCCATCAGGCGCATGTCGGGCGCCCGCATCACCGTCCGGATCACGGATTTCGGGCCTCCCTGCTCCTTGCGGGAAGCAACGAGATAGAGGAACGTGGCCTTTTCTTCGAAACTGGTGATCTTTCCGCCTTCTATAATCTTGTCATGCTCGTGCTTCACGGAATAAAAATAAATCTTTCTCCACCCGGGGAACTCCTCCGGAGCGAACTTCCGCATGAAGTAGGTGATCAGTTCGGATTTGAATTTGATAATATGAGTGAAGTCATCCACAAGGAAGGCAAGTATCAACCTGTCCGGGAAGGCATTCCTGAATTCGCCGCAATTCATATCCAGGCTCCCCAAAATTCCATAATCAATACTTAATTGACGCCATTATCGATTTGAATATTTTGTCGATTTCTTCTTCCGATGGCATTTGCACACCTGTAACGTTCATCGGCACCAGTGCGAACTCATATAGTTCGTCAAGCTGGGATATGAAGACTGCTGCCTTCGCGTTAGCGGCACCGCCCGTTGAAGAGAAAGAATAAGTAACGAAGGACTGACTGCCAAGCTCAACCGGCTGATACTTTCCAAGCTGTTTCACCGCGCCGGCTGTCTTCTTCTGATGGCGGGCCAGGCTCATCCTGGCAAGGCCCATCAGCCCTTCTTTATCAACGACAGGCTTGACCGACTGGTTATTGCGAATCACCGAGAAGACGGCGCTGAGCGTATAATCCGGATTGACTGCTATTGCTATTATATCCGGGGAAATCTGCTCTTCAAGATCAATGAAAAACCAGTTCTCCGGTATGCCGGATATCATGTCACCCTTATTCGATCTTACTATTTCATCAGACATTTTTATAGCCGGCCTCGCGCTGAGGCTCATCTTCGGTGCGGCCGACTCGGGCTCTTTCTGAACCACGAATATGCAGGAAGTTGTGATAAACACCATTGATGCCAATAGCACGTACGAAAACTTTTTCCTCAAGAAGTCCGGCATAAATCCCTAACCTGCTGTCAAATTTATTGATACATTCAACTATGCAAAAATAAGACTATTTTTCATAGTCGTGGATATAAATTTGCTGTACTTGATGCTGATTTTAACCGATAAAAATATATTGCAAAAAGAAGCGCATTTACGGGCGGCTTTCGGCATGTTATTTGCTTCAAGAGCCTATACAAATCGAGTAATATTGATTATTTGCAGAGGCTGGCGCGGCAGGGCGCTCCCTGACTCGAAGAACATGCGGATCAAAGGGATACATATTGCAATATTCACGCTGCTGAGCTTTTTTCTGGCTTCGTGCGGCTCTTCGGTCAGGTTTTCGCAATCAGGCGAAAGGCCGTACTCTCGCCCTGAGAGCGTGTCCGGCAGGATAGACCGTAAGGGCAAGCCTTCGGGCAGGAATGAAGATCCGGGCACCGGAAAATTACCCGAAGTGCGCGAGAAAGGACGGCGCGGCGAGATAATTGCCGAGGCAGAAACATGGCTCGGCGCGCCGTATGTTTACGGCGGCGAGGCCAAGGACGGCGTGGATTGCTCGGGGTTCGTCATGGAGGTTTACTCTGCCGTCGGCATAAAGATAGCACGAACCGCAACCAGTCAATACCTGCAATCCGAAAAAATACCGAAAGAAAATTGCAGAGCCGGCGATCTGATATTTTTCGGCAATAGCGGAAAAATTTCGCACGTTGGCATTTTCGTGGGCGAAAACAAAATGATACACGCCTCGAGCTCGAGGGGCGTCATAGTCTCTTCGCTCGATGAATCGTATTATCTGAATAACTACGCCGGTGCAGGAAGAGTGCTCGGCAAGTGACGGCCGTCAATTTCCTTCCGCGGCTCTCTGCCTCATGGCCTCGAATACAATGATGCCGCACGAAACGGAGGCATTCAGAGACGTTACTTTACCATGCAGCGGTATCCGGACGAGTATGTCGCAGTTCTTTTTTATGCCGGGCCTCATGCCCTTGCCTTCGCTTCCGATAATGACTGCCACCGGGCGATCATAAATTTTAGCACTATAATCTTTTTCTGCCGAGGCGTCAGTACCGATTATCCAAAAACCGGCTTCTTTCAATTTTTCGATTGCCTGCGAGAGATTGCCGCATTGCGCCACCGGCAGATGCTGGAGAGCGCCCGCTGATACTTTTATCGCTGCCGGTGTGACGGGTGCAGTGTTTCTCTCCGGCAGCAAGATCCCATTTACGCCCGCGCACTCACACGAGCGGGCGATGGCCCCGAGGTTGTGCGGGTCATTTATCTCGTCTAAAATTATTATCACGGGCCTCTCCGACTTCTCCAGGCTCAGCTCGATCAGCTCCTGCAGGGAAAGAGTGCGGATTATGTTTCTCAAGGCTATCACACCTTGCGTCCTCGCTCCGGGTGGGCATTCATGCTTCTCGAGCATAGCGAACTTGGCCTTGTCGTGCGTAACGCAC